>JAWXCO010000224.1:0-4311 GCA_034408705.1 Bacteroidota bacterium | reverse complement strand
TTAGGGAGCTTTTTTAATAAACCGGATCATCGCACTGCTGCCCTCGGTACTGGCGAGATAAGCATCATAGCGTTTATCACCCACCAGGGCCAGCATATAAGATGTATTGGGAGGAATGGCGCCTAAATTCTCTGCCACCATGATCAGCTCATTCGTTTCATTCAGTTCATTGATGGATAATTTAATACTGTATGCATTTCCGGTGAGACGGATATGCTGAAATAATAATTTATCATTTAAAAACAGAGAAATAGAGTCGCCATCTATTTCAGCATTATCATAGAAACGCAACTCCAGTGAATCGCCACTAAGCGGAATTTCTTTGATCAGTACTTTTTTCCGGCTGGTAAATTTCTCTTCAATGGTAGGAGGATTTACCGGCTCAGCTATCACAACAACAGGTTCAGGCTCTTTTTTGGGTATTTCAGGTTTAACGATAGGCTTTTCTTCTATTTTCTGAACGGGAGGAGGTGTAGAAACGATGATCGGCTTTTCGACGGGAATGGTTTTTGGTGGCTCTGTCGTCGGCACAGTCCGTAGTGCGATGCCGGCGATACTATCAATAATTTCCGGGTTATTGGCTCCTACGGTATAATTGTCGATTACAAAATCCCATTCATCTTCAAATTCCGGGTTTCCTGTTTTATCAAGATGTACCTCACCGGTAGGGTTGGTATTATCTTCCTTTTTGGACACTTTTCCATCCAGCATAATTTTACCGCCTCCGGGGCAATTAAAATCTGCTCTGGACAAAAGGGGAACCTTGCCGGGTATTGAAATGCTGAAACGGCCTGATTTTTCCTCCAGCAACTGATCATCCCACCATACAGCACTATTGGTTTCGGAGTCAAAATATCCTTTAATACTGTAACGGCGGTAATTGCTGGCCGATTCGTAGTAATACGAGGTGCCGGTCAGGCTGTCGCCGGTCTGAATGATCTTTACCTCCGCTTTTTGCCGGTTGATCTTTCCTTTCCATGTACCCGTGATCATTTGGGCCGAAATGGTCGAACAAAGGCAAAGACTGGCTATCATTAGTCCAAGATAAAGGGCATAAATACCGGCTTTATTCATACTGATAAACGTTGTAATTAATGAAACGGCTTTTTGGTCTGAATATTTTCCTGTCAAAACTTGTCACAGTTAAAAAAAATCATAACTTTCCCTCCGATACCTTCCGTATGGAAGGTTATTTTTACAATCAACCAAACTCTGTTTATGAAGAAATTGTACTTTCTCCTGCTTGTTATTTTAACATTGACCGGGCAAGTAGCCTGGAGTCAGTGTAATAATACTTCTCAATTTGGAACGGTTAATGCACCCACCAATAATATCCCGGTAAATATTACTACCTGTGCCTTCGGCGGGGAATACAGTACTATTAATGGTTGTGTGGCAGGATCCACTTACCTGTTTACAGCTACTGGCGGATCCGGCAACTTTCTTACAATACGCCAGGGAACCCCGGGTGGTACCGTACTGGGCTTTGGTACATCGCCGGTCAGTGTGGTTTGTACCGTTTCAGGGCCTCTCTTCCTGCACTATAATACAACTGCGGGATGTGGAACTGATGCTATTTGCCATACAGGTATTGTACAATGCACGAGCTGTTCTGCCCCACCTGCAATCCTTAATGATCTTTGTACCGGCGCCATTTCTATTAACTGTGCTCAAACAGTTACAGGAACTACGGTTGGAGCAACTATCGATGCAGTTGGCACCTGTACTACATCTTTAGGTACTGCCCCTGGAGTTTGGTACACTTTTACCGGTAATGGAGCTAATATTACCTTAAGCACTTGTACCGGAACCAGCTTTGATTCAAAGATTGGTGTATTCACCGGCAGTTGTGCTTCCCTCATCTGTGTAATAGGAAATGACGACTTCTGTGGCCTTCAGTCTCAGGTTTCTTTTCCTTCTGTTTTCGGGACGCAGTATTATGTATTAGTTACCGGATTCGGCGCTGCTACAGGAGCATTCAGCCTCACCCGAACTTGTATTTTCCCCAATGAAACCTGCTCGGGAGCTATTAATATTAATTGTGGTCAAACAATAAACGGCAGCACTACCGGAGCTATTATTGACCCGGTAGCAAGCTGCGGCACTTCATTAAATACAGCACCCGGAATTTGGTATTCTTTCCAGGGCGATGGATCTCCGGTTACATTAAGTACCTGCGGTGGTGTATCCAACTACGATACGAAGTTGGGTGTATTTACCGGAACCTGCGGAGCTTTGGTTTGTGTAGCCGGTAATGATGATTTTTGCGCTTTTCAGTCACAGGTATCATTCCCTACGAACTTTGGAGCTATATATTATATACTCGTAACTGGTTTCAGTTCCGGTACGGGTAATTTTTCACTCACCCGAACCTGTGTTCCTATCTGTGCCGGTACTCCGACTGCCGGTACGATTTCCGGCCCTGCTACAGCTTGTGTCGGAAGCACTGGAACGCTTACCTTGTCAGGGTTCTCTCCCTTACCGGGTATCAGCATCCAATGGAGATCTTCAACCGTCTCCGGCGGTCCTTATTCAAATATTCCGGGAGCAACGGGCTCCTCTTTTAATTATACTGCAACCGGTGTTACGACATATTATACCGCAAGAGTGACTTGTTCTAATGGCGGAGCTTTTGCCGACGCAACTCAGTTTACATTGACACAGGGGGCACCGGTTCATTCATCATTAAGCTCAACAGTTACAGTTGATTGCTCTCCGGGTACAGCAACGATCAGCGGTACTGTTATTAATGGCGGTCCTGGTCTTTATACGCATACATTAACAGGCCCTGGTACGATTACAGCTAATGCTTCAACAGGTCCAAACAATAGTACCGGTAACTTTACTATAACAAACTTGCCATTTGGCACGCATACCTTTGTTCTTACCAGCACAGATGGAATTGGATGTACAACTTCGAGTCCTATTTCGGGAGTCATTGTTAAGCAGACACCGGTTATCACTATTATACCTGCTGCACCTGTTATTTGTAACGGAGATATTCTACAATTAACAGCCAGCGTAGCGCCACCGGCATTACTGACATTCTCCCAGGCTGCAACGACCATTATTCCGTCC
This sequence comes from Bacteroidota bacterium, assembly GCA_034408705.1. Lineage (GTDB taxonomy): Bacteria > Bacteroidota > Bacteroidia > Chitinophagales > Chitinophagaceae > JJ008. The sequence continues at coordinate 1,233 of JAWXCO010000224.1, read as the reverse complement.
GCAGGTATTGCCAATCCATATCCATCACAAATAACAATCGCCGGATTGCCAACAACAGGAGTAACTGTTAAGTCAGTGAAACTGGGTAATGTTAATCATACATTCCCGGATGACGTAGACATTGTACTTGTTTCTCCAACCGGCCAGGCAGTAATAATTATGTCTGATGCAGGAGGTAGTGCTGATGCAGTTGGGCTTGATTATATATTTGATGATGCTGCAGGATCACCGATGGCGAATTCAACGTTGAACCCATCAGGAACATACCTACCTACTAATTATGGAGCTGGAGACAACTGGCCTGCACCCGGACCATTGACAGCCCCAACCTCCACTACTTTATCAACTTTCTCCGGAAATCCGAATGGAGATTGGAAACTGTATGTCGTGGATGCCTTTGCCCCTGATGCCGGATTCGTTGGTAACTGGAATATAATCTTCAATATACCTTCACAGGTGGTCTTTAGCCCAATAACAGGGCTATTTACCAATCCAGGTGCTACGATTGCTTATACAGGAACACCAACAACTGTGGTTTGGGCAAGACCAGTAGTAACGACACTTTATACTGCTACTTCAACGGTAGCAGGATGTACTGGTACAGCAACAGTAAACGTAACAGTAAACCAATTACCCGTTATCACTGTTCAGCCAACACCGGCTACACAAACCATTTGTCCTGGTTTCAATGTTACTTATTCTGTTACAGCAACCGGAACAGGTCCACTTACTTATCAATGGAGACAGGGAGCAACCAACCTGGTTAATAATATCCAGATATCAGGAGCAAATACGAATACATTAACGATCAGCAATGTGAATTCAGCTAACACAGGTTCTTATACTGTTTTAGTAACGGGTATATGTGCACCTGCGCTTACTTCCATTCCTGTTGTACTGAATGTGGCTACAGCACCAGTAATCAGCACTCAACCGGCCAACTCGACCGTATGCGTTGGTCAAAGTGCCAGCTTTACAGTAGCTACAGTGGGAAGTGTTCCACCACCCACAATTTATCAGTGGGAGGTAAGCACTGATGCAGGAGTAACATGGACACCACTTACTACAGGAGGTTCATATACTGCCACCTTTACCATTCCGGCTACTGTCATCGGACAGAACAATAGCCGGTACAGGGTACGTGTCACCAATAGTTGCGGTCAGAGCACAACATCTGCATCTGCAACACTTACGGTAAATGCTTTACCAATAGTTACTGCTACCGCATTGACA
>JAWXCO010000223.1:0-12933 GCA_034408705.1 Bacteroidota bacterium | reverse complement strand
ATCATAAAACCGCTGCCTGGCATCAATGCCCCGAACGTTCAAGCCAAGCTCATTATATGTTTTAATAACGGATTCAAATTCGTTTTTACGCAGAACCCCATTGTCAACAAAAATTCCGTAGAGATTTTTCCCGATGGCCCGGTGAATAAGAGTAGCTGCCACGGTGGAGTCAACACCACCACTTAAAGCCATGATAACTTTACGATCACCGATCTGTTTTTTTAGAGCGGCAACGGTATCACTGATAAAATGAGCCGGTGTCCAGTCCTGTGAACAACCACAGATATCCACTAAAAAATTGCGCAGAATCTTCTTTCCTTCTTTAGAATGATACACTTCAGGGTGGAACTGTACCCCATATAAAGGATGTTCAGAACTACTGTTTACCGATTTCCTGAATGCTGCAACAGGAATACTTTCTGTAGTCGCTAATAATTCAAAACCCTCCGGCATTTCTAAAATGGTATCAGCATGACTCATCCATACCTGTGATGTTGCATCGACATTTGTAAACAGTACATCTTCTTTCTTTCTTTCGAGAATGGCACGGCCATATTCCCGTTTATTACTTTTCTCTACTTTGCCACCGAAACGTTTGGCGGTTAACTGGGCACCATAACAAACACCCAACACTGGTACTTTGCTGATGAATGCCTGAACATCCACATCGGGTGCATTTTCTTCGTTCACCGAAAACGGGGAACCAGAAAGGATAATGCCTTTCAGGCCAGGCTCAAATTCAAATTTTTTATGAAAGGGGATGATTTCGCAATACACATTGGCCTCTCTTACGGCACGGGCAATTAACTGGGTATATTGGGAGCCAAAATCGAGAATCAGTATCTTTTCTGTCATGTAGATAAATAGTTGGATAAATTAGCGAAGGCAGGTCATGGCTGCGAAGGTAAAAAAAGCCTGTTAGTTTTCGTTTGGTAGTTTGCAAGCCTTGCTGGTAGCGGGTTTCATGAGGATCAACCGGTTTTTTATGAATTGTAACCTTTAAAACCCTTCAGGCGTCAAATGGGCTGAATACTTGATAATTGAACCTAATTTAGCAGTCTAAAACCAACAGTATGATACGTTTTTTTGCCTCCGCTTTTCTATTCCTGACCTTATTTACTGCCTGTACTTATATGGGGGGTAAGAAGATCAGGGGAAATGGAAATGTAGTAACCCAGGCGAAGACTTTTTCGGGGTTTACTGAAGTGGAAGTGGGTAGTGCTATCCACCTCTATGTAAAACAGGATTCGGCTTTTTCAGTAAAAGTGGAAGTGGATGAAAATCTGCAGCAATACATTATCATTGAACAGGACGGCGGCACTTTGCGGATCAAACAGAAAAATAATACCAGCCTGGATGCTACCGGAAGCATAAAAGTATATGTTTCGGCACCACTTTTTAAACGACTGGAGGCTTCAGGAGCTTGTAAGATCATTGGAGAGAATTTACTGGGGGCAACAGACGAGATCAGTTTAGATATAAACGGTGCCAGTGAGGGTGACTTTGAGTTGAAGGCGCCAAAAGTTATTGCGGATATAAGCGGAGCCAGTAACCTGAAACTAAGAGGAAAAACCAAAGATTTTTTTCTCGAAGGGTCTGGTGCTTCTCATGCAAAATGTTTCGAGCTTCTAGCTGAAAATGCAGATGTTGATGTTGCTGGTGCAAGCAGTGCTGATGTGTTTGCCAGTGTGAGTTTGAAAGCGGATGCCAGTGGTGCTTCAGATATCCGGTATAAAGGTGCTGCGAATCATGTTGGTAATGCGAGCGGGGCTGGAAGTATAAAGAAAGTAGAATGATAACTAAGGGTTGATTTTTTATTTTAAAAATTATTTATGAATCGAAAGTATATTACAACGATTCTTTTGTTGTTTATTATATTATTTAATTCATGTAACCTGTAGTTATTAAAAAATAAAAGTGGCAAAAATCAGCAATTTGTTATTCAAAAAGAATACACAGAGCCAACAAGTTCTTTTAAGGAGCAAATATATTTATCATTTACAGCCAAAAAGGGGGTCCTAAATCTTGTACAGGAAAGGGCAGGAGATTCTGTCAAGTTATCTTTTGTATTAACTGCTGGTGGGATTATTAACATAGCACAGTTTTTTCACTTCTATAATAATGCAGATTCTATTGAATATCCCAATAATTTACTTGTAATACCGAAAGTATACCCAAGCGATACACTTTTCCATCAAACGGGTAAGACATTACTGGTTGATAAAAAGGAAAGAAAAAATTTTATTTTTTGGAAAAAATTTATTTATCAATAGACGTCACTATAAATTCACATACCCTACCGTGATCCGGATATGCCTTTTCCTCCCTTTATCATCCGTATGGGATATTTTTACCGGCCCTTCCTCCGGCACAAAGATTTGCTTTTACCGGATCACTGCTTTTGTAAAATTAATTGTTGCATACCAATACAACGTACTCACATCATTTACGATTTTACAGATCAGCTGTAAGGGCTCCGGGGCTTTTTTGTTAATGCTACGGTGACGAAGAAAATCAGCGGGTCGGGAAGTGTAAAGAAGGCGGAATAAGTATTCTCACATAAATTGTAGAAATAGTCTTTACTTTTTTTATTTACAACTAGAGTGGTATTGGCAGTTAAGTTAAAAATGCTGAACTTCAGGGCTACCAAAAAAATAGCTTATGAGTTCACGCAGGGAATTTATTAAGGAAACATCGCTGGTTGCAGGAGGATTAATACTGGCATCCCCGTTTGAAAATTTTTTCATTCCCAGACGCCCCAGGGTAATTATCATCGGGGCTGGTTTTGCAGGTTTGTCTGCTGCCTACCATTTATATAAAAAGAAAATAGATTTTGTTATACTCGAGGCCAGGAACCGGATCGGGGGCCGGGTTTTTTCGCACACTATTGATGAACAGGAAAAACTGGTAATTGAGCTTGGCGCCGAGTGGGTGGGAAACTCACATGAACGGCTGCAAAACCTGTGTAATGAATTTGGACTGGAGTTGCAGAATAATCAGTTTGATTCACATTTAATATACCAGGGTAAGTATTATAAAAACGGTGAATGGGATTACAGCCCTGAATGGAAGAAAAAATTTCAATCCATTATAGATAATTATCCGAAACTCACACAGGCGGATAAAATAAAAATTGATAAAACGGACTGGTGGCGCTTCCTTGTAAACAATGGTTGCCAGGGAAGAGATCTCGACCTCCGGGAGCTGCTCGATAGTACCGATTTTGGAGAAACCATCCGTAGTGTTTCTGCGTTTGCTGCATTGGCCGAGTATGCAGAAAGCAGTGAAAAGAATGAGATGGATTTAAAAATAAAAGGGGGAAATAGCATGCTGGCGAAATCCATTGCGGAGAAAATTGGCATGGATAAAATTAAACTCCAGCATGCGGTAAACCGAATTGTTCAGAATACGAAGGGGGGAGTGAAAGTTTATTGTGACAATGGACAATCATTTACGGCAGACAAAATCATTTGTACCGCACCTACTTTTGCAGTTAAAAAAATAAAATGGGAGCCAGGTCTTCCTGCTGACCAGGTTAATGCCATCAATGAATTACAATATGCCCGTATCAATAAGAACCCATTATTATTTAAAAAGCGATTCTGGAGAGACGAAAGTTTTGATATGATAACTGATCAGTCACCTCATTATTTCTATCATGCTACCAAGAACCAGGATTCGAAAAAAGGAGTGTTGATTTCTTATACCATTGGTGATAAGGCAGCTGTTGTTGCCAACCAGTCTGATGAATGGAGGGAGAATATGATATTGCAAACATTGCAGCCACATTTCGATAATGTAAAGGATTCTTTAGAAAAGCAAACCAATTATTACTGGGGTAAAGATGAATTTTCTCACGGTGCTTATGCCTTGTATGGAAAAGGGCAGTGGTTTAGGGTGATGCCCATATTAAAGCGTTCACATATTCATACCCATTTTGCCGGTGAACACCTGGCTGACTGGCAGGGTTTTATGGAAGGCGCAATAAACACAGGAGAGGAAGCAGCGGCAAAAATCTAGAGATTTACATATTTAACTACAATCTTTATATCCCTGTTTCTGCCTTTATCATCAGTACAGGAAATTTTAACAGGTCCTTCCTCGGGCACAAAGAATTGCTTTTCCCCGGGATTGCTGCTTTTGAAAAACTTATTATTGATATACCAATATACTTTACTAACATCGTTGGCGGTTTTACAGATCAGTTGTAATGGTTCCGGGCTTTTTTTATTGATCAGGTATTCTGTTCCATTTACCGGTGAAGTAATGGAAGGGGCCGCCCCTTTAAATATCAATTCGCAGTTTGGATTATGCGATGGAATTTTTTGATAGGCGATCCTGTTTTCTTCAAACCATGCCTGCATATCGGGCTCTACTGTTTTAAACCATTTCTTTTTATAGCCGGTAGCAGGAGCGCAACTTTTACAATACGCTATTTTTTCATCCGGGCTGATCATTATTTCCTGCCAGTTATTACAAATTTTGGTAGAAGAGAGGAGCGGAATAAAATAGTCAGTCACCAGGCTCGTGCAATGATCGGATGGTACTAAACCAGTTTCGCTGCATACCTGCCGGATATCACAATCGGCTGGCTGGGTAAACCATTCTTCGTCGGTATCGTAATCGATAGTATTGAAAATTTTAAATAATAAAGGAGTGGCGATATTGGCTCCGCTCAGGTCGGCGGCACCAACCCCGGAGAAATTACCAACCCAGATGCCGATTGTATAGTTCTTGTTATAGCCAATGCTCCACGCGTCTTTTTTCCCATAGCTGGTGCCAGTTTTCCAGGCAATCTTAGGCATCCGTTCTGTGGCGGTCCAGTTCAATGGGAAGTCAGGTCGGTTTACTTTGGATAGGATATCGTTGATCATATAATTGGCGGCCGGGCTGATGACCGTTATGCCCGTATGTACCGTATCGTTTTGCGTAAAGGATGGCGTAATGTAAACACCGGCATTTGCAAACGAAGAGAACAAACCAGTTAGTTCTTCCAGGGTAGTGCCGCATCCTCCCAGTATAAGCGACAATCCAAGTTTTCGCCGGTCTTTTTGTATCTGCCTGAAATTGGTATTTGATAGCTTCTGTATCATTTTCTCATGTCCCAGTATTTTCAATCCTTTTACGGCAGGAATATTTAAAGAATGTTCCAGTGCGTATTCAACCGTTACATAGCCATTGAATTTTTTATCATAGTTCTCTGGTGCATAGCCGCCATAGTTGACAGCCACATCTGTCATTACTGTTTTTGGGGTGAGCAGTCCTTCATCAAAACATAAGGCATAGAGTAAGGGCTTCAGGGTGCTTCCAGGCTGGCGAACGGCATTGGCACCATTTACCTGGCCACCATCTGTCGTGTCACGAAAGTCCGATGAGCCAACATAGGTAATTACTTTATGTGTTTTATTATCGATGATCACTACTGCAGCGTTCTTAATATTACGCAATCGCTGCGTTCGAATATAATCTTCCACCAATTTTTCTGTTTTCAACTGTGTATTCAGGTCAATATTGGTTTTAATTATATCGCCTCCCTGTTTCTTTAGCTTGTAGGAAAGATGCGGCAGATAATGTGGCACGGTGCCTCTGCTGGCGGATAATGGTTCTGCTAAAGCATCTTCAATCTCTTTTTCCGTAAATACTTTTTCCTCAGCAAATCGACGGAGCCACTTGTTTCTTTCCTGTACGATCAGGTCGTTGTTTTTACCTATTACGAGGGAAGTAGGCCGGTTGGGAATAATACTCAGAGACGTTATTTCAGCTAGCGATAAATGATCAGGGTTCTTTTTAAAATAGAGCAGCGAAGCCGCTTTCACACCTTCGATATTACCTCCATAGGGAACCAGATTCAGGTAAAGCTGAAGAATCTCTTTTTTACTGTATTTTAGTTCCAGCTGGAATGCCCGAAACATTTCCCGCAGTTTACTCCAGATATTTCTTTTACCCGGCTCAAGAGCTTTGGCCACCTGCATAGTAATAGTACTGGCACCCGAAGTACGGCGCATTTTAAAGAGGTTATTGAAAAAAGCTCTTACCACGGCAAAGGGGTTGACCCCGGGATGGGAGTAAAAATGTTTGTCTTCCCTGGCGATAATGGTTTTTTGCAGCAGCGGCGAGATTTCATCCAGCTCCGTTTTCATCCGCCATTTCTGGTCTTTGGTCTGAAAAGCGTTTACAAGGGTTCCCTTATTATCTGTGATGATGGTAGAGTATTCGATTCTATTACGCAGGGGGAATATCCAGTTCAGGAGGAAGAATAAAACGATCAATCCCAGGAAGAAGATACCCAGGTGTTTGAAAAACGTTCGTGTCACAGTTAAAAACCGTGGCACGAATCGGGTCTTAAACGGCCATAAACTCATCATAAAATATTATTCAAATCCTCATCATCAAGTAGTTTATACGAATTTTCATAAAAAACGGTCATATCCAAACCTAAAATCCGGATTGCTACTCCTTTGTTAGCCAGACTTCCATTCCGATTACCGGAATAATCCTTAAAGGAGTAATATTCCCAATCCTCCATTTTGTTTACCAGTTTTGCTTTCATCGGGTTTTGATGTATATAATGGAAGCAGACCTGGTCATATAGGTTGCTGCCTTTTGAAATCGGTTTTGCCTTTGTATTCTGCTGAAATAATGAGCCGGTCGTATTGTTTTGCTTATTGATAGCCTGGGTGTAAGAGCTTAGCAGGTTTCTGATCCATTCAGATAATACATTTCTGGCTGTACCGGCAAGTACCTTTGTTGCTATTGTTCTTTTATCTGCGTAAACCTGGAAATAAAAGTGATTGGGCATAAGGTACCAGGCAAGAATATCGCAATACGGTTGGATATGCTGTCTGACTTTCTTTAAAAAGGAAAGGTAGTTCTCTTGTTTAGAGAATATCCGTTGCTGCTTGTTGCCCCGGTTGTAGATATGGAATAGCTCATTTTCGAAAAATTGCATGAAATGTGGTTTGAAAGTATGTAAAAATATATAATTACCTCATCTATCAACGGTTTCACGGTTTTAAACAGTGACTCCGTATGCTGCTTAACAAATATTTAAGTGGTAATAGTTGCAACGCAGATTGTATGTATTGTATCTTTCATATCAAATTTATTTATTCCTGTATGGAATCGTCTGACTCGTCCCGCCCCACCCGGGATATTCCCCCCTAGCTTCAGCTGCTAAATTCTGTTATTTCTACCACAGGTACCAGGTCTTTTGCAGACCAGGCAACCAGCAGGAAAGAAATGTACAGCTAAAAAATATTCTCCACTAAATTCCCTAACTTCTCATTCATAATCAACAACTCCCGGCAAAATAACCCGGGAGATATTTAACCACACATCTATGCGTATCAAAGCCTATTTAGTTCCGCTCATTGCAGCAGGGGCTATTTTTTTGTCATCGTGTAATAAAAATGCAATTACCCTTTCCTTTACCAATGCTAAAGGAGAAGTGCCGCAATTGGGTAACCTCGTTTTCCGTTTCAGTAGTTCACTGGCCATGGATTCCATGCTCAATGCATGGGACTCGACGGATTATATTTCTTTCGAACCAAAAATTCCAGGAAAGTTCCGCTGGGAGAGCCCGGATGAATTAGTATTCTCCCCCTCTCAGCCATTGAACCCTGCCACTGCCTATAAGGCTAAGGTCAAAAGTTCGGTGCTGAAGTTTAGTAAGTACAATTCGGTAAAGAACGGTGATAAGATCACGTTCCATACACCTGATCTTACCCTGGATAATTCGCAGATCATCTGGATCGGTGAAAGCAACACCTCAGCTGTGCCACAGGTGGATCTTTTTTTTAACTACCAGGTAAACCCGGAAGATTTAAAAGGGAAACTGGATATAGAAGTTGAAGGCAAGAAAGCTGACTTTAACATGATCACTATTTCTCCGGATAATAAAATATCAATTCGTATCAACGGACTGAAAGCAGCCGACAAAGACATTGATGCAAAAATCAGTATTAAAAAAGGATTGAAACCGGAAAAGGGGAATACCTCTACAGCCGATGCGATCATTAGCTCCTTAACGATCCCTTCGCCCTATGTGCTTACCATACAAAACGTAGAATCAGAGCATGATGGAATGGAAGGCGTTGTTCGGGTAACAACCAGCCAGCAGCTCACGGGTGAAAGCCTGAAATCATTTTTAAAGTTTGATCCTGATCTTGTGTACACTGTTGAAGCCAATGATTATGGCTTTACCCTGCGCAGTGATAAATTTGATACGGAAAAAAGTTATGCTTTGTCAATCACCAAAGGTATGCGGGGTAAGATCGGTGGTGTGATGAAAGAAGATTATACAGCTGGGGTGGCTTTTGGCGAACTGGAAGCCGGTATCAATTTTACCAATAGCAAAGCTGTGTATCTTTCTAAAAAAGGCGGTAAAAATATCGAAGTGCAGATCACCAATGTGCCAAAGGTGAAACTGATCATTTCCAAAATATACGAGAATAACCTGTTGATGGCACAACGGTATGGTTATTCACCCAAAGAATCGAAGAGCGGACCCAACTATGCCAGTTATGAAGAAGATTATGAAGGCGATTATTATGATGAATATGGTGGTGGAGATGGGATGCTGGGGGATGTGATCTATGAAAAAGAAATTGATACCCGCTCACTACCCAAAAGCGGTGCAGGGAGGATTCTAAATTTTTCCCAGTTTGAAGATAGGTTACCCGATTTCAAAGGTGTGTATCATATCGTCATCCGTTCTTCAAAAGATTATTGGGTAAAAGACAGCCGGTATATTTCATTGTCCGACCTGGGATTGATTGCCAAAGAAGGAAAGGACAATATCTATGTATTTACCAACTCAATCAAATCGGCTGACCCGGTGAATGGCGTGAATATATCCGTCTATTCAACCAATAACCAGTTGATCGGTACGGGATCAACCGATAAAAATGGGGTAGCCACCATTGCGTACAGTAAAAATGTCCCGATGGATATCGGGATCAGCGGGTTTAAGCCTGCGATAGTGATTGCAAAAACCGCAGACGATTTCAACTATCTGCCATTTGGTAATACCCGGGTCAATACCTCCAGGTTTGATGTGGCAGGTAAACGAAGTAATCCATCCGGCTTTGACGCTTTTGTATATGCAGAAAGAGATGTCTACCGGCCCGGTGAAAAAATTAATTTCTCTGTAATCCTACGCGATGCGCAATGGAAGAACCCGGGAGATATTCCGTTGAAAATGAAATTCCTGATGCCGAATGGTAAGGAACTGAAATCATTCCGTAAAAGCCTGAACGAAGAAGGTTCGGTAGAAGGAAGCATTGATATTGCAACTGCTGCAATTACAGGTAGCTATACGCTGGAAGTGTACACGTCAACAGATATATTGCTGGCGTCAAAGAACTTTTCAGTAGAGGAATTTGTGCCGGACCGTATCCGGGTGAATGCGAAACTGGATAAGGAATACCTGCGATCCGGTGATATGACCCGGTTGAATATCAATGCGATGAATTTTTTTGGCCCGCCCGCGGCCAACCGAAAGTATGAAACCGAGATCCAGGTAAAACAGAAATATTTTACAGCTAAGAATTTTGATGGTTACAACTTTAGCCTCGCAAATCAAAATACTTTTTTTGATAAGCACATAAAGGAGGGAACAACCGATGCCGCCGGTAATGCGGTGATTGAATACACTGTGCCGGATACCTATGTCAACATGGGTGCTTTGCAGACCAGTTTCTATACCACGGTATTTGATGAAACAGGAAGACCGGTAAGCCGTGCTACTACCGTTGATGTATTTACACAGGATGTATTCTTCGGTATCAAACAGGATTGGTTTTATTATTACCCGCTGAACCAGCCGGTGAAATTCAACCTCGTGGCTGTCAATAAAGACGGGAATGCCACCAGTTCAACAGCCAGGGTAGAAGTGATCAAACATGAATACAGGACCGTATTGACCAAAAGCGGAAGCTATTTCCGTTATGAATCACAGAAAGAAGACAAACTGATGATCGAACAACAGATCACGGTGGGGAATAACACGGTCTATTCCTATATACCCCGGAGCCCCGGGGATTATGAAGTAAAACTGTATCGTCCCGGTGCAAATAACTACGTAAGCCGTAGTTTTTACAGCTATGGTAGTTATGGTGGTAACAATAATTCATTCGAAGTGAACAATGAAGGCAACATTGAAATAGAAGTAGATAAAAAATCATATTTGACAGGTGAGAGTGTAAAAGCCTTATTTAAAACACCTTTCAGCGGTAAGATGCTGGTAACCCTGGAAACAGATCATGTTGTTTCTCACCAGTACGTGGAGGTGAGCAACCGGACCGCCAGTGTTGATTTAAAGCTGGGTGCGGACCATGTACCGAACGTCTATATCACGGCCACATTGATCAAGCCGCATGAAGTATCAGACATCCCTTTAACGGTGGCACATGGATTTAAAAATGTGACCGTAGAAGATAAGAGCAGGAAGATTCCTATGGAAGTTGTAGCACAGAAAATAGTACGTTCTAAAACGCATCAAAAAGTTACGGTGAAGGCTGCACCCGGGAGTTATGTGACACTATCTGCTGTTGATAATGGTGTATTGCAGGTGAGTGATTTCAAAACCCCGGATCCGTATGATTATTTCTATCAGAAAAAAGCCTTACAGGTTGCCGCTTTTGATCTGTACCCGTTATTATTTGCAGAAGTAAGGGGCAGGCTGAGCAGCACCGGTGGTGATGGAGAAATTGATATGGCAAAGAGGTCGAACCCGATGCCAGCTAAAAGAATTAAAGTGGTGAGCTATTGGGGCGGTATCAAAAAAGCTAATGGAAGCGGTGTGGCAGAATTTGAATTTGATATCCCGCAGTTTAGCGGAGAACTGCGATTGATGGCTGTGGCCTATAAAGGTCAAAGCTTTGGAGCCGCTGATAATACGATGACGGTAGCGGACCCGATCGTGGTGAGTACAGCATTGCCCAGGTTTTTAAGTCCTGGTGATACAGTAAATGTGCCGGTAACCCTGACAAATACGACTGATAAATCAGCAAATGTAACTGCTACAATAGGAGTGGAAGGTCCGATGAAAATTGTAGGCGGAAATAACCAATCTGTAAGCCTGGCTGCTAAAGGGGAAGGCCGTGCCACTTTTAAAGTAGTGGCAGACCCAACTATCAATGTTGGTAAAGTAACCGTAACAGTGAGTGGATTGGGAGAGAAGTTTACAGATGTTACAGAAATAGCTGTTCGCCCTCCTTCCACATTACAAAAATCGACAGGCAGTGGTTCGATTAGCGGTGGAAGCACCCAAAAAGTAAATATTGGGCTGAGTGATTTCATTCCCGGTAGTACCAATTATAGTTTGGTGGTAAGCCGTTCTCCTGCCTTGGAATTGGGTGAGCAATTAAAATGGCTGGTGCAGTATCCATATGGTTGTACGGAACAAACAGTGTCGGCTGCATTCCCGCAGATCTATTATGGTGACTTATCTGACTTGATGATGCAAAACAAGCAACAGAACAAAGCGAATGCAAACACCAATATCATAGAAGCTATACGCAAAATTAAAATGCGGCAGTTGTATAATGGGGCTGTCACTTTGTGGGACGGTGCAGGAAAAGAGGATTGGTGGTCTACCATTTATACAGCGCACTTTTTACTGGAAGCAAAGAAAGCCGGTTTTGATGTGGACAATAGCTTGCTGGAGACCATGCTGAACTATGTCAATAATAAACTAAAGACTAAGGAAACCATTACCTACTTCTATAACCGCGACCAGAATAAAAAGATCGCACCGAAGGAAGTAGCCTACGGATTGTATGTACTGGCCCTGGCCGGCAGAACCAATGTGCCCGCCATGAATTATTATAAAGCCAATACAGCTTTACTGGCATTGGACAGCCGTTACTTACTGGCCGCAGCTTATGCAACAGCCGGTGACCGAAAATCTTTCAGTGCGATGCTGCCTGCTTCTTTCAGTGGTGAAGAATCAGTTCCGCAAACGGGTGGTAGCTATTATTCGGATGTAAGGGATGAAGCTATTGCCCTGAATGCACTGATCGATGTGGACCCGGGTAATGCACAGATCGGTACCATGGTAAAACATGTGGCGGATAAACTGAAGAACAGGAGATGGCTGAGTACACAGGAAAGAGCTTTCGCGTTTCTTGCGCTGGGTAAACATGCCCGGGCCGCGAATAATTCCTCCGCTACTGCTGAAATAAAAGTGGATGGAAAAATAATTGCCAAAGTAGATGGTGGACAGTGGACAGGGGATATGAAAGCCCTGGGTAGTAACAATGTAGAGATCATAACAAAGGGAAGCGGACGCTTATATTATTTCTGGCAAGCCGAAGGCATCAGTACCAGCGGTGCCTATAAGGAAGAAGATAGTTACCTGAAAGTAAGAAGGCGTTTCTATGACAGGACTGGTAAGCCCTTTACCAGCAATAGTTTCAAACAAAATGACCTGGTCATTATCGGGGTGACATTGGAACGTTTTTTTGATACACCGATTGAGAATGTGGTGATCACGGATCTGCTACCTGCCGGTTTTGAAATTGAAAATCCAAGAACAAAAGAAATACCCGGTATGGACTGGATCAAAGATGCGGCTACACCTACCGCATTGGATGTACGGGATGACCGGATCCATTTCTTTGTGGATGCCAACAGTAATAAGCAAACTTATTATTATGCTGTCCGTGCCGTATCACCCGGTAATTATAAAATCGGCCCGGTAAGTGCCGATGCGATGTATAATGGAGAATACCATTCTTATAATGGAGCTGGGGTGGTGAGAGTGGTGCAGTAATTGACAATGATTTGTTTATAAATGCCATGATGAAAGTCGTGGCATTATTGCCATTTTAGTGTATCCTCTTAGCCAACCCCTTCATTTTTTATTCAATAGTTCAACATAATTTTGCGGCAGCAGTTCTTCTATAGCATTTATTTTATGGTCGTTGATGT
>JAWXCO010000222.1:0-5155 GCA_034408705.1 Bacteroidota bacterium | reverse complement strand
TGGGGCTGGAGAAGGTCCCAAGGGTTCGGCTGTTCGCCGATTAAAGTGGCACGTGAACTGGGTTCAGAACGTCGCAAGACAGTTCGGTCCCTATCTGTGGTGGGCGCAAGTAAATTGAGAGAACATGACCTTAGTACGAGAGGACCGGGTCGTACGTACCGCTGGTGTATCAGTTGTGCCGCCAGGTGCAATGCTGAGTAGCTATGTACGGACAGGATAAACGCTGAAAGCATCTAAGCGTGAAACCTATCTCAAGATGAGTTTACTTTTAAGGGTCGTCAAAGACTATGACGTTGATAGGCTATAGGTGTAAAACTGGTAACAGTAAAGCCAAGTAGTACTAATTGCCCGTACGCTTTAATTTTTTATTCATTTTTTAAAAATGTCTATATCAGAGAGTCTTCTAACATTTCCCAATATGATCTTATTAACCCGCCATAGCCTTGGCAAAGGCGGGTATCCATCTCGAAAATGGATAATATTCTTATGGTGGTTTTTCCGAGGGTGTTCACCTCTTCCCATACCGAACAGAGAAGTTAAGCCCCTCATGGCCGATGGTACTGCACCACAATGCGGGAGAGTAGGTAGCTGCCATATTTATTGAACCCTGACTATTTATTTAGTCAGGGTTTTTTTGTGTTCTTCCGTTAGAAAAAATTACCCATACCGAACAGAGAAGTTAATCCCGCAGGTGCGGCACTATGGCACTTCATCCGCAATGCGGTCGTCCTTCCTGCGTCAGGATAAAATCCGGTAGCTGCCATATTTATTGAACCCTGACTATTTATTTAGTCAGGGTTTTTTTGTGTTCTTCCGGTAGAAAAATTACCCATACCGAACAGAAAAGTTAACCCCGCAGGTGCGGGACGATGGCACTTCATCCGCAATGCGGTCGTCCTTCCTGCGTCAGGATAAAATCCGGTAGCTGCTATAGTTATTGAACCCTGACTATTTATTTAGTCAGGGTTTCTTTGTGCCTCGGTCCGTAGGCCTACTTCACTTGATCAATCTTTTACAAATAATAAGCCCGTGTTTTAAAATGAATTGGTTTTCTGGGAGTTCAAACACCGCAAACCCGCAAACCTCATCATTATGTTTACAGTTTTTATAGTGTCTTTTTGTTTTATCGCTAATTATAAAGAACCTTTGTCCTGCTAAAATGAGTAAGCAAGAACGCATCATATTATCCCTGCTGGCAGCACTGAACTTTACGCACATCCTTGACTTTATGATCATGATGCCACTGGGTAATTACCTGAATGTTTCTGCGATGCAGTTCAGTATTCTGGTTGCCTCTTATTCTATCAGTGCCTTCTTTTCCGGGCTGGCCATTTCCATGTTTATTGACCGGTTTGACAGGAAAAAGTCTTTGCTCTTTGCTTATATGGGTTTCGTACTGGGTACTATTGCCTGCGGGTTTGCTCCTACCTACGGACTTTTACTGGCAGCCAGGATCATGGCAGGGTTATTTGGCGGCATAATTGGCGCCCAGGTGCTTTCCATCGTCGCAGATATGTTTAGCTACGAACGTCGTGGCAGGGCGATGGGGGCTGTTATGGGTGGATTTGCTGCCGCAACCATATTAGGCGTTCCCCTATCTCTTTACCTGACAAATATTTTCAAACAAGATTGGCATGTACCCTTTCTCCTCATCGGCTCTCTTGGAATTGTGCTTATTCCACTGATCATCCGCTTCATACCCAGCATGACCAGCCATATTCAGAAAGAGACAACACAGCAATCACCCTTTGAAGTACTACAGACGAATTGTAAATTACCCGCTCAACGGTCCGCATTGATATTTTCAGGATTATTAATGATGGGCCATTTCCTGATTATTCCCTTTATCAACCCCTATCTGGAATATAATAAAGGTATTTCTAAAGACCTGACCCCTATCATCTACCTGGTAGGCGGTATTGCTTCTTTACTGGCAGCCATCTACCTGGGTCGCCTGGCTGATAAGAAGGGAAAACTATTGGTGTTCTCCCTTTCCGTATTTTTTTCCCTGTTCATGGTGATCATCATCACCCAGATGCCGAATGTTCCCTTTTCTATTATACTGCTTTTTTTTGCTATCTGGTTTATTGTAGCCACCGGGAGAATCGTTACAGCACAGGCAATGATCAGTGAGGTGGTGAAACCCGAGCTACGGGGAAGCTTTATGAGTATCAATGGCAGCGCTCAGCAGTTGGGAAGTGGTCTCGCAGCTTTGTTTGCAGGGGCTATCGTCTTCACAGAAAAATCAGGAAAAATTCATAATTATAACTGGGTGGGTTATCTCAGCATTTTTGTATTGCTCTTAAGCCTTTTATTTGGCAGAAAGATCTTCCGGAAAATGGATGTGACGGAAGACAGCCCTGTCATGGAGAATAAACTGATCCAGGAAACAGCCTGATCATTTAACCCGGTACACCGGGTATCGCATATGTGCCGGCTCGTACCAGGGAGATTGCTGATAAACAAAATTCAATTGGGCTCTTCCGTCTTTTGCAAAAGCGGTATCACTTGTTCTTCTTTCTTCCAATTTCAATTTGATGCTGGGATTATTCTTTAAATAATCTGCAGCAATATCTTCAAAGGCATAAGCGGAGTACCCTTCTTTTTGCCCCAGTATCGCATCAAAATAATTCCAGGCAAAATACGAATCTTCTGCCTGCGGTTCCAGGGTTTCGATCAGGAAACGATTGGCTACCTGGTTCATCGGGATATACCAATCTCCTTTTTTGAAAGCGAAGGCTTGTATACTGCTGCTTATTTTTATTTCGCTATTGAGGTGGTGCATTTCATATTGACGGGCTAGTGTTTTGTAATCGTTAATCTTGTATATTTCTACTTCAATCGTTGTGTCTGTTTTTAATTGTATCATCTGCACTTTATTCAGCTTAAGCAGATCAATAACTTTCCACCAACCCTGCGGGATGATATAGGCTTTGGGTTTTACAATAGTATTTTTAACGGCGAAGTAGTTGAATATTTTTATTGTCTTTTCAAAAGGCTTACTCCTGTCATAATACAATCTTGGTAAACCAGAAACTTCGCTGGGCTTACGGCCGGATTCGAAACCTTTATAAAGAACCTCTTTAAACTTTGATTTGTCCAGCGACCAACTGATGGCAAATTCAGTAGCGGTCTGTACGGTTTTTTTCGTTTGATCACGAAGGTCTTTAATTACCGCACTATTTTTTACAGTGAATTCAATGAATGATTGCATTAACGCATAAGTCGATTTAACCCGCTGTTCATATGGTTTCAGCATATGTGTTTCCGGAACGAAGGCGAAACTATGCCATAGTGCCGCATAGCCACTTGCATAGCGGGGGCTATCCCAATACTCCGGCCAGCCATTTTCAGGAGTATCGCCAAATGAATTTACATACGGAATAAGATCATACCCTCTTCCTTTCATTGAGGTATATAAGGCGGGTTCAAACTGCAGACGTAGAAATTCCCCCATTACGCCACCCAGTTTATTATGTTGTGTGGTAAGCAATGTCATTACATGCTGGTAATCGGCACCGTTACTTACATGGTTATCGACGAAAACATCAGGGTCGGTGAGACGGAATATCTCGGTGAATGCCCTGGCATCTTTGGAATCACATTTAATAAAATCGCGGTTCAGGTCAAGGTTTTGCGAATTGCCGCGGAAACCAAATTCTTCCGGGCCATTTTGATCCACCCGGTAATTATTACTCCGGTTTAAACAACCCCCAATGTTGTACACGGGGATAAAGGCAAGCACTACATTATCCGCTATTTTGTATTTATTCGTTACAATTTCTCTTGCCAGCAGCATACTTGCATCAATACCATCGGGCTCGCCGGGGTGAATGCCATTGTTGAACAGGATGATGCGTTTATTGTTTTTACGGATATTTTCAAAATTGTAATCACCATTATTAGATACTACGATAAGATGTAACGGATAGCCAGCATCACTCATTCCCATCGTCAGCATTTTTACTTTGCCTGATTTTTCATCCAGTTTTTTCCACCAGTCTATGATTTCGAAATAGGTGGGTGATTGTTTGCCACCGGATTGCTCAAACCGGGTGGTGAAGGGCTGGCCAACTACCAATTTGTTGGCTAGAAAAATGAGGATAATGAAAGAAAATCTCATGAATTAAGTATAAATTTTTTAACTGATTGCCACAATAGTATAGCTGAATTAGAATATTTCTAAAAAACCGTAATCAGCGGAATGGTATAACGCTGCAATATCTTCTTTATGTTTGATCAACAACGCTTCGATGTAATGGTTACTTTGATTACCAGTTCTTAATAAAATCACTTTGGGTGGGAAGCCTTTTGTGTTGGCCAGGTTAAGAAAATCATCGTCGTTAGTAACAATAATCAGGTTGTTGGTAAGGGCATGGTTCCAGATTTCCTTATCACTTGCCGGAATGTTCAAACCGATGTGGTCAACATGAAAACAATCGTTAAAATGATTTTTGAGGTTGGCTTCTAAGCGCCGGGAAATATTGGGATCAAGCACCAGTTTCATCGTTACCCAGCAATTATCCTGATCATTGATTCCCGGTTAGCAGCAAAGGCCAGGGCTGCCAGTATATGTTCTTCTTTTAAGGAAGGGTAGTCTTCCAGTATCTGAGCATGTGACATCCCGGAAGCCAGCCATTGCAAAATGTCATTGACAGTTATCCTTGTTCCCTTTATACAAGGTTTGCCAAACCTGATATCCGGGTTGATGGAAATATAAGATGAAAAATTGTTCATAGCTTAAAGTTAGGATTTTTTGGGGCAAATGCTTCTTTGGCTGATTTGTGGGTAGTGTCTCAGTTTCAAATTTTCTGAACCACAGAGACACAGAGACCACCAAGCAGCACAGAGAAACTCTGTGAACCTCCCTGTTTCCCGTGTCCCTGTGGTTTATCTTCCATACCACAGCAATTCAAACGGAGACACTACCGATTTGTGCGGCTTAGTGTGAAGGTCGTTGTGTAATAACCGATGTTCAAACATTATTAGTCCGATAACTATCGGGGAACCGACTCACGACTCTTAACTCCCTGCTCATACTGAATCGTAGATCTACGGTATCCTCTTAGCCAACCCCTTCATTTTTTATTCAATAGTTCAACATAATTTTGCGGCAGCAGTTCTTCTATAGCATTTATTTTATGGTCGTTGATGT
>JAWXCO010000221.1:0-32452 GCA_034408705.1 Bacteroidota bacterium | reverse complement strand
TCGATCGCTTGATGCACCGGTGGAAGTGCTGGGTGCCTTAAACCTGCCGGCTGTGCCCATGAATATAGTTCTTGAAAAAACGATGTTGCCGAATGCGGACATGGTGGTTGAAATGCTAGAGAATATTGTACTCCTTATCCAGGGCCCCTTTTTGAAGTAAGGAAATATGTAACAAACTTGTATGTAACAGTTTTGTTACAAATTTTTGCAGAAATCCCTGAAAAATGAATAAGCCCTTTAATTATGGCAGGCTTACAAAAGATGATTATTTTACTAATCGGGACAAGGAGAGTAAATGGTTAGAGCAGCAAATAAATAGTGGTATTAATTGTATGCTTATCTCACCACGACGGTAGGGCAAGTCTTCGTTAGTTTGGAGTACAGCTAAACGGATGAAGGCCAAAAATAAGAAACTAATTTTCTGCTTTTTAGACTTGTACAATGTACGCACAAAGCAGGAGTTTTTCCAATTGTACTCTTCCGCCATTCTAAAAGCGACTTCTAATTCTTTTGAGGATGCTGTCAGGAATGTTAGATTATTTTTAAAGCAAATTCTCCCGGCAGTCAACATCAGCCCCGACCCCGCGACGGAATTAGAACTGAGCTTTAACTGGAAAGAGCTAAAAAAGAATATTTCTGAAGTATTAAACCTTCCTGAGAAAATCGCCAAGCAGAAAAAGATCGAAATAGTGGTGTGTGTGGATGAGTTTCAGAATATCAGCTTTATGGAAGATGGACTGGCTTTTCAAAAAAAATTAAGAGCCCATTGGCAAACGCACCAGCAGGTAACTTACCTGTTATACGGTAGCCGCCGGCGTTCGATGATGGATTTTTTTACAAAATCAAGTATGCCATTTTATAAGTTTGGCGAAATACTTTTCCTGACTAAAATTGAAGAAGTACATTGGATACCTTTTATAGGTAAGCGTTTCAAAGTAACAGGGAAAAATATTTCAGAAACTCTTGCCGGCGAGATTGCCAGGCAAATGGCCAACCATCCTTATTTTGTACAGCAACTGGCACAGGCAGTTTGGCAACAGGCGGACAGGAAAGCTACCGCTGCTGATATTGATAATGCTATCGAAAACCTGCTTGACCAGTACACCATCCTCTACCAAAAGGAGACAGATATGCTGACTGACTAACTATCAGCTTAATTTTTTGAAAGCGCTGTGTGATAAAGTGACTTCTTTTAACAGTTATTCTGTATTACAGGAGTATAATCTGGGAACTTCAGCCAACATATCAAGAGTAAAGACGGCTTTACAAAACCATGAGATAATTGATATACTAGGAAAGACTGTATCTTTTAATGATCCCTTATTTGAACTTTGGTTAATGAAAAGATATTTCAGGCGATAAGAAGCTGATATTTTTAACTCCAATGGAATATAAAAACAAGTGCTATTATTGATATACCATTTGCCATATTAAGGGTAATAAATTTCCAGGCAGTGCGGATGGCAATAGGATTAAACAAAGTTTTGTTGCCCGATAAGGAAAACGGGTTTCTGCACAATAAATTGAAGGGTTCAAAAAATCATTCTGGAAAATTGCCAAAGAAGCCGGAAATCAGCTCAAGCAATCTGTAAGTTGTATGAAAAAAATCATCTCTCTAGCCTGTTTCTTTCTTCCGGTGCTACTGTGTGCCGGAAACAGCCCTAAAGCAATACATACAGCAATTGACCCTGCCAACACCTATGTGTTTATCTGCGGTGTATTAGAATGGAAGAGCCCTTCATTAAGTTCATTCAGCAATAAAAACAGGAAAGACGAAGAGTTGTATAACCTTTTACTCAGCAAAGGAATTAAAAAGGGGAACAGCGTTTTCCTAAAAGATAATCAAGCTACATTGGATAATATCAATCGTCGCCTGGATGAAATACTGAAAAAAACCAATGCTCAATCAACATTTATTTTTTATTATGCGGGCCACGGGGTAAGGGCTGGTAACGGGCCGGTTTGTTTTGCTAACTACGACTATGCATCCGGAAACGGGTTTTCTGTTAGCCAGATTTCGGCAACTGTCAACAGTTATTTTAAAGGTAAGCAGGTTTGGCTGCTGGCTGACTGTTGCTATTCCGGAACGCTGATTGAGGAAGGGAGAAAGATCAGCAGCAACCGTACATCAGTGGTTACGTTCACTTCTTCATCGAGCTCCAATATTTCTACCGGTAACTGGACTTTTACTCAAACCATGATTGATTGTCTTAGCGGACTAGCAACCAGTGACAGGAATGCTGACGGAATAATTTCGTTGAATGAAGCAAAAGCGGAACTGTTTGATGCCATGAAATACCGGGAGAAACAACTGAGTGGTACCGTTTTTTATAATGTGGATGAATCGGCGACTTTTAACCTGTCAGCTGTAAAGCCCGGCAATAAGAATGTAAAAGTGGAGTACATCTATGTGTCACAAAATAGCAAGTTTGAGCCGGCACGGGTGATTAGCTATAACGGTGCTATGGTAAGTGCAGAATTATACCGCTACAGTGATAAGGTTATTGTAACTGTACCGGTGGCCCAAACAAAACCGATTGCTGCTGCGCAATATCCTGTTGGATTGAAAATGCAGGTGGAGTGGAATGCAAAAATGTACCCTGCAGTGGTAAAAGAAATAAGAGATGGCTTCCACTATATCCAATACACAGGTTATGATGAGAGTTGGAATGAGTGGGTGATGTACAACCGCATTTATACCAGCGACAGAAAGAGCTGCAAGATCGAATGGCAGGGCCAGTGGTATTCCGGTGAAATGCTGCAGCAAAAAAACGGGAAGTATTTTGTGCATTACACCGGCTTTGGTAATGACTGGGATGAGTGGGTGGAAGCTACGAGGATAAAACTATAGCACTATTCTTCTTCAAAATAGTCGGAATCTATTTTTTTGATTTCGTAAGTTGATTGAATGGAAACTCCGAGATTATAGTCAATCATGTATTGAGACAAATCTTCGCCGTCAATTAATATAATTTTTACATCCATTTGTGTTGCATAAGATACTGCATCTTTTGAAAAATTCGATGTTGTAATAAATACCCCTTTTTTAGCTCTCTGACCTGCTAGTGCTCCTACAAATTTTTGAATTTCAGGTCTACCTACTACTCCATCCCATCTTTTAGCTTGAATGTAAATAACATCTAATCCTAGTTTATCTTCCTTAATAATTCCGTCAATGCCCTCGTCATTAGTATATCGAGTAGCCTTTCCAGCTTCTGCAATAGACCCCCCATATCCCATTTTAACCAATAACTCAACAACGATTCTTTCAAAAAAAGAAGGATGAATAGTTTTTAGTTTAGAGAGAATTTCTTGCTCTAATGATTGACGAATATTTTGATATCCTGACTCGATTAATTCTTCAGGCGTTTCAAAAGTTGAACTATTTGTAATATTGATGACATCGGCTATCGTGTTATTTTCTTTATTGGCATCTCCTGATAGGCCAGAGTCTGTAAATTTTCTTGAAGAAATAAATTCAGGGAATTTTTTAAGATACTTAATATTAATTGATTCAGGGTTTTCTTTTAAAGTTGAATATCCACTTTGAGTTATTATAAAAAAAGATCTTTTAGTATTGTGAACAAGCCCTGCCATCTTGAGATAAGCTTTTGCCCAATACACCCTATTATAAAATATTTTTTGGAACTTACTTGGAAGCCATTCATTTAATTCATCCTCAGTAAGTTTAAATTCTTTTGCTAAAAATTGAATAGCATCAGAAACTGAGTGTTCTTTTTGGTCGCCAATAAATCTTAGCAAGGGCAACATTATTTTTTGAAAATCCGGTATCATAAAAATCTGTGTTAATCCGTTTAATCTGTGTCATCCGTGTGCCATCACCCCTTCAAATTCAACTTTATCTGCAACTCCTCAAACTGCTTCTCATCAATCGTAGCCGGTGCATCCAGCATTACATCCCTGCCGGCATTATTTTTTGGAAAAGCAATAAAGTCACGGATGCTTTCGCTACCGCCCAGGATGGCACAAAGCCTGTCGAAGCCGAAAGCAATACCACCATGTGGAGGAGCGCCATATTCAAAGGCGCCCAGCAGGAAACCGAATTTATGGAGTTGCTCTGCTTCATCCATCCCCAAGGCCGCAAACATTTTTTCCTGTAACTGCCGTTGGTAAATACGGATAGAACCACCTCCAATTTCATTGCCATTTAGTACCATATCATAGGCGTTTGCTTTGATATGGGCATAAGGATGTTTCAAATATTCAGCTGCGTTTTCAATAACAGGGTTATTATTGATCATCGTTTCTATTTGTGCAGGCTTGGGCGATGTGAACGGATGATGACGGGCCACCCAGCGATTACCTTCTTCATCATATTCAAATAAAGGGAAATCAAGTACCCACAATAATTTGAACTCGGTATTTTTTCTAAGTCCCAACCGGCTGGCCATTTCCATCCGTAGATCACTGACGGCTTTTCTTGTTCTTTCTTCCGTTCCGGCCAATACCAGGATCAAATCACCGGCTTTTGTATTTGCCGCGTCTGCAATGGCTTTTAATTTTTCTTCGCTGTAAAATTTATCTACGCTGCTTTTAAAGGTACCATCTGTATTTACTTTAATAAACACAAGACCTTTCATTCCTATCTGCGGACGTTTCACCCAATCTGTGAGTTCATCCGTTTGTTTGCGGCTGTATTCGCTGCAACCAGGTACTGCAATTGCCAGCACGGTCTCTGCTTCATCAAAGACTTTGAAATCCGCACCATTAATTAATGCAGCCATATCCTGTTTGTCGGTATAGACAGTAGCAGGCTTTTTCAGGTTCAGCACTTTCATATCGAACCGGATATCAGGTTTGTCGTTGCCATAATTCCACATGGCGTCTTCCCAGGTCATTCGTGGCACTTTTGCTATATAATCAATTCCCTTTACATCTTTGAAGATAGATTTGATCATCCCTTCAAACATGTTGAGAATATCTTCCTGCTCTACAAAAGCCATTTCACAATCGATCTGTGTAAACTCGGGTTGCCGGTCGGCCCGTAGATCTTCATCCCTAAAACATTTTACGATCTGATAGTAGCGATCGTAGCCACTTACCATTAGTAATTGCTTGAAGGTTTGTGGTGATTGCGGCAGTGCATAAAACTGGCCGGGGTTCATCCGGGAGGGAACCACAAAATCCCGGGCGCCTTCCGGGGTGGATTTAATTAAGAAAGGCGTTTCAATGTCCATGAAATTATTTTGGTGCAAATAATTCCTGGCGGCCCGGTTAACAGCATAACGCAGTTCGATATTTTTTTTAACCGCATTGCGGCGCAGATCAAGAAAACGGTATTTCATCCGAAGGTCATCGCCTCCATCGGTTTTATCTTCGATCGTAAAAGGGGGAACAGCCGACTTATTCAATATTTTAAAAGCCGTAACAACAATTTCAATTTCACCGGTAGGAATGTTCGGGTTTTTATTGCTTCGTTCACTCACCCTTCCGGTGGCCTGCAAAACAAACTCTCTGCCCAACGGATTTTCATCAAGTTGTTTGGTCAGGTCTTCTCCCAACAACAATTGGGTGATACCGTAACGGTCGCGGAGGTCAATAAAAGTTATAGAAGCCCCTAATTTCCTGATGGTTTGTACCCAGCCGGCCAGGGTCACTTCAAGGTCTTTACTCGTCAGTCTTAATTCGCCACAGGTATGAGTTCTGTACATGAGTATGTCTGCTTTTCTGAGGCGCAAAGATAACAAGGCAGGGGCTATTTTCAGGGCATTTGCGGCTCTTTTGCTAAGGCTGTTTATATTCGTGGTCACCTACTTTCTGATGCCCGGAGATACCACCTATATTTTACGCCAACTCGTGCAGAAAGAGCCGGAACGTTTTGTCATCAACGGAACGGATACCATTGAATTACCCGAATCTTTTTTTGGAACGGGAGGGTACGTTGCCTGGAAAGCCCAACAGGAACAAATGCGCCAGGCAGAGGAGGAACGTCAGTCTGATACCTCCGGATTCCTGTTTCCTATTTTGATGCTTATTTTTGTCGTTTTCACTGTGACGGGTAATAAAATGGAAAGCCTTTTCAGACCGGGACCCAAAAGAAGAAAGAAACTGGCCACGGCCAAAGTGGATGAAAAAGGGGTACAGTATGATAGCTGGCTGAACCGTTATAATCCCTATTACAAATCGCTGCCTCCTGGGCATAAGCAACGCTTCTTAGAAAGAACAGCAGAATTTATACAGGCGAAAGAATTTCGTTTTCATTCCATGGTGGAAGAAGCATATATCCCGGTACTGATCAGCGGAGCAGCTGTTCAAATGACCTTTGGGATGAAAAATTTTCTAATGGATTATTTCCCGGTGATTCATATTATCCGGAAGGAATATACACTGAACGTGAACAAAGAAACATACTATGGCCATGTAAGCAGGAGTGGAATTTATATTTCCTGGAATAGTTTTCTTGAAGGGTATGAAGATTATGGCGATTCAGTAAATGTCGGACTACACGAAATGGCCCATGCCGTTTCTTATGATGTTTTTCTGGGACAGCAGGACCGCCATGATAGCCAGTTTAAAGAACGGCTGGAAGA
The DNA here is from genome assembly GCA_034408705.1 of Bacteroidota bacterium. Taxonomy (GTDB): domain Bacteria; phylum Bacteroidota; class Bacteroidia; order Chitinophagales; family Chitinophagaceae; genus JJ008. The sequence continues at coordinate 25,901 of JAWXCO010000221.1, read as the reverse complement.
TTTTGCAGCAGAAGGAAAACCGGTTTTCAGGGCGATGCGAAAAGGAGTGAGTCATCTCCTCGACGATTATGGGGCGACCAATTTTGATGAATTCTGGACCGTCTGTGTAGAAACTTTTTTTGAAAACCCGGCTGAATTTGAACGAACTATGCCTGATCTGTACCTGTCAGTTTGCGATTTGCTTAATCAGAACCCCTTAAAACCGGAAAAAATTATCGATCCGGAACTGGCGGGGCTTGCATATTGAGAAAGTATTATCTATATTTAAGATCAGTTTGAACCCTGTGTGCTGAAAAACCATTTAAAATCCAAACTATGATCACCCTGGCCATCATCTACCTTGTACGCCGTTATTTGCTGCCGGCGAAGAAAAAACAGCCTCTTATTGTTGCGTAGAAATTGACTTGCTCCATTTTATTTCCCGGGGACGCTGCACTGCATAATAGTAGAGCAGGATTAGTGCGCCCGTAATAAAAGGGATCAACGACAAATGTTTACCGGTAAATTCTCTCCAAACCGGGGCTTCATCAAAACCTATAAATTCACTGATCATCCAATAGGAATTGGCCGTGATCCAGAAAATAACGGCAAGATTATGCGCCAGTTCCGATTGTATCTGCCGGTTTTTCCAGGAGATCCAGATTGCTATGGATAACGTGGGTATGATCATAGCTATACCGAGCGGTTTCCAGACCATGCACCAGCTGATATCCTTTAACAACCAGAAAGCGACATGCATATTTTCCATTTTGCGGAGCCGGCTGGAGACCGAGTAGAGTGATTCGTTGGATTGGTTCATGGTAATAAAACGGGTTAATTAGTTAATTGGTTGATTGGGAGTGGCTCATTGCTTCAGACAATTAAATGGTAACGGCCACACAGTACTGATAAAAATAGTAATTAGATCATATCGGGAAATCTTTTGGGAAAGTATTTTCTATCACAAAACATTAAAGGCCGCTTTGTTGCCTCGATAAAATCTTTGAGAACCGTTTTATATCTACTTCAGGGTTAATTGTTTTGTTGTGGCAAAGATGGTCCACCAGTTGTTTGGCAAAGAAAGGAGCCAGCGAACAGCCCTTGGTTCCCATACCATTCAGAATTCCGATGTTTGGATGCAGCGGGTGTAAGCCGATAAAAGGCCTTCTTTCCAGGGTAGCCGGGCGGATACCGGACCAATGCGAAATAACCCGGAAAGGCACCCGGAGCCAATTTTGTAATAATGCTTCTGTTTTTTCCCGGAATGCTATAGTAGCGTCAGCATGCTCAAATTGCCAGGCATAGTCTGATCCCACCCACCACCAATCCGGCGTGGCAAGTGGTACAAGCATCATCCCTTTTTTATAAATATGATCAGCCGGCAAGCCAGGTATTTCAACAACCAGCACTTCTCCTTTATTGGGAGCAAAAGGTAAGAGGTCAAAATAAGGGTTGTCGGCACTACTGTTACCATCGCAGAAAATGATCTTACCAGCAGTAATGTCTTTGTATTTAATGGAGCCTGCTTCTACCTGTAATAGCGTTCTGTCAAATTCTTCTTCCATTAAATGTCCTTTTGTACGAAGATGATTTCTCCAGAGCGGCAATAATGTTTCCATGTGAGCGGTGTAAACGGGTTTTATTTCGCCACAGCCAAAATCATATTGGAACAGGGGATTAAAATGTTGTTGTTCCGGGTAACTGTTGACATACTCATTTTTTTCTTCAACCCGCTGCATAAAACTGACCCGCATCTGTGGGCTGGGAAAAAAGTCAATGATGTTTTTTTGAGAAATGGCTGTAAATCCCAATTCAGTCCCGATACGATTATACGCATGCCAGGCGAAGGGGAGTATTTCTTCCGCCATCCATACTTCCACATGGCGGCGACCGGTGACCGGGTTGATGATACCGGCTGCAATACGGGAGGGGGCGCTGTCAAAATTGTTGTCAATAACAACAAAGCTTTTCCCTTCTTTTTCCAGGTAATAGCTCAGCCAGGTACCCGATATGCCCTGGCCGATGATAAGATAGTCGACATTGCCCTGAGCTTGCCGAAGGAATGTTACCGGGTCATCTTTTTTATAGTTAGAAAACCTTTTTAATTCATCAATATTTTTCTTTATCAAAGCCTCTTTCTTCCCCCTTGACCAACCTTTTATTTGTTTTTCAAGTTTAATTGCATCTTTAACAGTTTCAACCCTTGTTTGCCATACTAGTTTTAACGGCCTTCTTTTATAGGTATAGCACTCAGGAAAAAAACCTGTTTCATGCTGCCAGATTCTTTTTTCCAAATCATTAGTCAAACCGGTATAATAGCTATTATCAGCACAAAGCAAAATATAAACAGCATACATATTTTCAATCATTAAACCACCCTTTGACAAGCTCAGGGGTTATTCTACATTGATCCTTACACCTTCTGAATGACTTGTAAACTCCGGCGCATACATACTCTGTATCGTTGTAATTCCATTGCTGAAATTACCGGTGTGGGTAACAAACAATGGGTACTCGAACACATAGGTTCCTTTTCTCAGGTAACTGAAAAAGAAATTAGTGCTGGCATCTTTGGTGCTTTCATAATAACCCAAACCGCCCTGATATTTATAACTGCTCAGTACATTTACCGGCTCCAGCGCAGAAGCCCGCATGTCCTTCATGTGTACATATTCCATATCCCTGTCTACCCGGAGTTCTACTCTTACTTTTATTTTATCGCCAACTTTCAGCACATCACCATCATTCACGGGGGTGATGACAGGGCCACGGTCAGTATTCTTCTCCACGAATAATTTCTTTACCAGTTTGAGCGGTGTAGAAGCCATCGTTATTTTATCCAGGTCTTCAAAATACTGCCAGTAAATGCCGCCCCAGGTTGTACCGCCCTTGTCATCCGTTTTGGTCACTTTAGAAGGTCTTACTGTTACAGCAATATTGCCCATTTCTGCTTTTACTTTTTCACCGGCTATCGCTTTTTTGAAATAACCTGTACCTGCTTCCTGCCCGGCATCTTTTGATTCGATGGTGGTAGCACTACCTAATTTTATTTCAACGATAGGCTCACTGCTTAGCCAGTCAGTACCCTGCAACAACAAGGCATAGCAGGCTTCAGCCGTTGCTTTTGTTGTTTTCCAGTTATTGGTTTGTTTGTTTTTCAATAACCAGGTTTTCAGGTCATCTACTGTTTTGGTATCCTTACCAACTTCCTGGAAGGTTTCGATCAGCAGTGCCTGTGTTTCAATGGGCGCCTGGTACCAGAACCAACCACTCACCTGGTCCTTCCAGTACATACCCAGTTCCTCATTGTTAATCGATGTTTCTTTAAGCGATTTAAGAATGGCTGCTGGCGTAGCGGCATCATTGCTTCTGTGTAAAGCCAGTGCGATCATGCCCTGCATGTATTTACTCTGGCCCACCCAATACTGCTGTGCCTGTTTGTAATAATAGTCATAGGCAGTTTTCGAAGCGGCATCTATTTTATAATCCGGGAAGAAACTTCTCATATACAAATACTGCACCTGGGTGTAGCCGATATTGGACTGCTTCAGGTTAGCCTTGTATTTTATTAAATTGTCATAATCTTCTTTGATCTTCCTGTCGAGATATGGAATGGCACTGGCCAGAATAGCTTTCAGTTTATTCTCTTGTCCTGCTGCGATCCCTTTTCCACCGGATCCTGCGGACAATTTTTTCAGGTGACCAATACCGGTAACAATGTACTGCGTCATATACCGGTCGTCGGGGCCACCACTGAACCAGACAAAACCACCATTGCTGCTTTGCATTTGTTTCAGCTTATCATAGGAGCTGTTCAGTTGCTCACTCATTTTCACCATGTCAAACAGCAAGGCAATATTTCTTTTTTGCTCTGTTTCATTCTTTGCCTGTAATACCCAGGGAGTTTCTTCCATTAATACGGCTTTCAGTTCCTGGTTCTTTTGGAGATTACTCAGCAGGGCAGCGGTATCTGCCCCCATCCCCTGAAGGGAAGAAGCCCATTTTTCAAATACTTCTTTGATGCGGGGTGATGAATTGGAAATATAGCTGGCCAGTGAATTGGCATAATACCGGTTCCAGGTCTGCTCGGCACAGTCATAAGGATATTCCATTAGGTAAGGTAAAGCCTGCACTGCATACCAGGCAGGATTGGATGTGTACTCAACCGTTAGCGCATAATGCTGCAGGGTAGTGCTGTTACCGGATTGTAACAATTTAGGAAAAGTGAAATTCTTCATATTGTAACCCCTCATTGGCAAGGGCATTGTTTCTGTTACCAGCATCCGGTTGGTTAAAACCGGGAGCGCATTTTCTTCACCATCACTGTAGTTACCTGATTTGGCTACAATCCTCCAAACAAGTGCTTTATTGAACTGGTAGGGTACTTCTATCGGGAATTTAACAGCTTCGCTCTGACCTGCGCCAACTGTAAAGTATTGGTTGGCTACCATATTGCGGAACCAGCCATCTACGGGTTCATTGGTGGCAGCATCAAATAATTGAAACTGGGCTGTACCGGTAAGTTCTTTATCAGTCAGGTTCACGATCTTGGAACTAAATTCCATCTTATCACCTTCGCGTAAGAACCGGGGTGCATTGGGCTGCACCATCAGTTCTTTCTGTGTAACGATCTCCCTGGTACTGCTACCGAAAGCAGCTTCTTTGGTATGGGCCAGGGCCATGAATTTCCATTTCGTCAGGGCTTCGGGCATAGTAAAGGAGAATTCGATTGCACCAGCGCTGTCTGTTCTCAGATCAGGGAAGAAGAAAGCGGTCTCATTAAAGTTCTTCCTGATTTTTACATCGCCGGATGGGTCACCGGTTTTTCCTTCTTCCTGTTTATCAGCTACACCATCCGAATCACGATCTTTTTCTTTGTCAGCTCCGTTTTTGTTGCCAGCTACTTTTGCATAACCTGCTTCTTCCGGGCTGGGAGGTGCACCCGAATCTGCTGCTACTGGTTTTCCCAATCGCATCAACCTTGGGTTTCCACCATAATAGTCGAAGCTGTTACCTCCATCTTCATTCAATAAATAATCATAACGTTTATCAACATATTTATTTTCTTCTTCATTTACATACCGGAGATAGGATTCAATTTGCGTAAAATTCTGCGTGCCATTCCAGGCCCGGTTGTTATAATAAGTTGACCAGATATATGGTTCAGTCCAGCCATGCGGGTAAAACTGATCCAACGATGCATCATACATGCTGGCCAGCATTTCTGCCGCTACTTTTTCATTCTTATATCCACTGATCTTCAGCTTCCATTTTTCTTCACTGCCCGGCAAGGTTTTGTCCCGGTAAGTGGCGTATTCAATTGCCAGATCTTTGTTTGTCCAGGGAACACTGATCGTATGATTCAGCTGGTAAATACGATTATGTTTTATAAACATCCAGCCCACGCCATAGCCCCCGCGGTCTGCTTCGGTAGCAGGGAAGGAAAAATTCTTCTTTTCTTTATTCACTGTAATAAAGGAATAATTAGCTCTTGAGCTTTGAGCGTTTGAAGAACTTTTGTCTAACTGGTGAACGACAAATAAATTATCTGCCGCTGTTCCCCATTCCACTTTGGCAGTTTCGCCTGGCTCGACCGTTGTCTTATTTACACCACTCCATAAATAACCGGGGCGGTTCAACTGGTTGCTTTTCTCATCAAATAGCTCAATGTATTTCATATCTTTTACGATCTCACCATTCTTGTCCCTGGTTTCCATTTCAATGATATAGAATCCCGGGGCGTATTTCCTACTTCCATCCTGAGCTTGAGGAAGTACCCATTTGCCACTCGCCAGCGCTGAGTCTGTTTTGTCCAGCACTACTTCTCCTTTCGCCCAGCTCTTATAATCACTTTCATTATCGTATTCATCGTAAGGAAAGTTCCGGAGATACTCCTCCTTGCTCATGACAAACTGGTCGGGTCTTTCCCAATAACGGCTGCGGATCAATCTTTGTTCCTCTTTTAATTTGGTGATGGTCACTTTCACTTTGGCAGGTTCGTATTCGCCATTCATATTTTGGGTACGGATATATAAATTCTTTAAACTGTCAGCTGGTAAAGTAGCAGGAATGGTGCTTACCAGCATTAATGATTTGTAACTAACGGATACCATTTTTTCCCCGCTTCTTGTTTCACCATTAATATCTGTTACATCTGCATACACCCGGTAATCAAATACCGGCTCAAATTTCTTTTCGATCTTCAGGTCAGGAATAGCCGTAAACTCTACGGTAAATTTCCCGTCTTTATCGGTTTTAACTTCGCCCTGTGCAATTTCCATGGCTGCACTGGGTGGTTGCCACCAACGCCAGAACATCCAGGGATATAAAAATCTTGGTTGACGGACGATACGGTATTTTACGGTAGCCCCGTCTATATTATTACCTGCATAGGCTTTGGCGAAACCAGTGACTTTTATTTTATCGTTTACCTTATAGGTGCCTTTGACAGTTTCATAGTCCACATAGAATTTCGGACGTTTATATTCTTCTACCCGGAAACCGGCATTGCCTCCATCCGCTTTGGTGAAAATGGTAAACTGTCCATTCATACCACTTTGGGGCAATTGAAATTTGCCACTGAATGAACCAAACTCGTTTGTCTTAACCTGGATGGTATCCACATTTTTATAGTTGGCATCCCGGAGAATAACGGTGGTGGAATAATTGTTGAGCACACCTGCTTTTTTCTCCTGGGGGTTCCTGCTTAGTACGATGCCTTTGAAATAAATGGTTTGACCCGGCCGGTAAAGACTACGGTCAGTAAAGAGATGGATTGATGTGGTGATCTTTGGTACTTCTTCTTCATTGTTACGGTAATAGTAGTAATCATAGACCAGATCGTTCATGAAGAGCTGGTCCTTTTCATATGTAATATCGAGCAGGTAGGAGTAATTGCTGGAATTAACAACTTCTTTTTTCGTTCTATCCATTTTGAAAAAGCCATTGGCATCCGTTGTATAGACCTTGCCCTTTTCTTTGATGTATTTGGAGGTAGCGTAATCGTAGCGCTGCTGCCAGGCTTGCACCTTTGCTTTCGCAAGGGGCTGCCCATTATCCCGGTTCAGTACAAAGAAATCATTATTGCTGTTCACATAACTGATAGCGGAAACATAAAATATACGGGCTCCAAGAATGGTTTTTTTGGCACTGAAATCCTTATCGGTAGATGCCGCTAATATATATTCTCCTGCCGGCAATGCGTCGATCTTTATCTCGGCATTGTGTAGCTGCAGGTCATTGGTAGCGGGTAATGCTTGTTGCCAGCTTTTTACAGCGCTGGCAGCAATGATAGCGGGCCAGTATTGTTCTTCATTCTGATTCTCTAATTGCTTTTTAAGGTTCTCATTGGTTCTGATTACTTTAAAGTACAGGCTGCTGCTGTTCCTGTATTTTACCAGAGCCCGGAAAGGCTGATCGGGTACATTTACTTTTTCTACACTAAACTGAAACGATTTTGCCATAACACTGTTCAGCAGGTTGCGGGCATTTATTTTTCCTTCGGAAGAATCTTTTTGCTGAACAATTTTTTCCAGTATCTCTTTTGCTTTTATTCTCGAATAGCGCCGGGTTGTATCGCCAAAGGGTTTGTAGTCATTGGCCTTTTCTTCATGCCATGCTGCTACCAGGTACCAGGCCTGTGCGGCTGCCGGGGTGCTGGCATATTGACTAGCGATATGATTGATAGCATTGAAATATAGTTCGTCCTTATCCGGGTGCGTGGATTTTTCTTTCACAAATTCAATCCTTTGCAGGTCGGCATCAATCAGGGCATCGGGTTTGGCATCATTCAGGTGAAAAGCGATCAGTTTCTGGTAGATCAACAACGCTTTATGCTGGAGGGAGAGGGAATCCTTTGTTGGGAATTTCCGGGTTACAAAATCAGCTGCCGGGTCAAAAGCGCTGGCCAGGTTTATTTCAAATGCGTAAGCCGGCTTTTTGATATCTCTTTCATCGTTTTCAAAATAATTCAACGCCCGGTGAGCCAGCAGGTCGTACAGGGTAGGGCGCAGGTGGCGCATATTTCCTTTGATTATAATAGCTTCGAAGGGAGCCAGCTTGGTTTGTTGTAATAGTTTTTCTTCTTTCACGGATTGTAGATATAGTTCACCGACTTTTTTATGGAAATCTTCGGCATCCCATGTGGCTATATCTGTTTTATTGAATTGAGCGGTCTTCGTACGGTTATAGAGTTGCCAGCGGTGCTCCTGGTAATAATTATAATACATTTCCGCCAGCAGGCTTTTTAAAATGGAGCTGACAGGTTCTTTGCCTGCCTGTCCGGCAGGCAGGCTGGTGGCGATTTCTTTTTCTATTTCGACTATAGAGAACAATTCATTGTCTTCCCGGTTCTCAGCTTGCAGGGTGGTCATGTACACCAACGCCTTTATGACCTGGGCATCCTGTTTGTCCTTTTTTGCCAGGGCATAGATCTTTGTTACTTCTTCCAGGGCGGATTTGGGAAGTTGCTTTTTGGTAAAGTCTTCCACTTTCTTCCACTCCTTCGCATAATCTTTTACTGGTGACTGTCCGCTGGTACCCATAGCAAAAAAACTGAATAAAATCAGGGTTAGTGAAATCGTTTTAACAAATGTTCTGTTCATACTGGTACAATTTAATACAAGGTAATTAATCTTATTGTGTGCTTCGTGGCCAGCCGTTAATTATTAATGATAATCTGATTCAGCGCCGGAGTTACGAATACCCAATAGATGCCGGAAGGAGATGAATTTCATAAATAGCCCTTTTTAATTAACTGCACATCCGTGAAGGCGGGTATTTATAGATCGGAAAGTGGTTTCTTCTTGTTGTGTCCTAATAACATCGCTTAAAAACCTTTGCCAGCCTGCACCCCGGCATAAACCTGCAAGGATGATTTTTTTATCCTGTACTCTTTTAACATTTTATTGAACTCTTTTTTGCCACGATGGCATGGGTTTGGAAATCGAAACAACAGGAACAATTTTCAATAACATTAAAACAAATCGCATGAAAAAAATTTCTACCCTTTTATTAAGCTCACTGTTCTCTCTTTCATTGCTGGCATATGATGGAAACCGCCTGAGCGTATCCGCTTTCAGCAATAGCATGGACCTGAAAATTGAAATTGATGGTCGCAAAATGATTATGCAGGACAACAGTATTACCCTTAGCAACATTGCAGAAGGTTCGCACAGTGTTAGAATTTACAAAGAGAAAAGGAAAAATGGTAACGGTTTTGGCTTTGGAAGAAAAGCAGAAGTTATTTACGCCGGTACTGTTTTTGTAAAAAGAGGGTTCCACACCGACATTACCGTGAACAGGTTTGGTAAAGTATTCGTTGATGAAAGCCGCCTGAACCGCGATGGCGGGTATGAGCAGGAAGACGAATATTATGATGAAGATGGTGGCTGGGACAATGGTTATGGTAATTTAATGAGCACCCGTGATTTTGACCAGGTAAAAGAACAGATCCGTAAGGAATGGTTCGAGAACAACCGGATTACGTCTTCGAAAACCATCATTGACAAAAATAATTTTACTACACAGCAGGTAAAAGAAATGATGTTGTTATTTACTTTTGAAAACAACAGGCTGGAAGTAGCGAAATATGCTTACCGCAAGACTGTAGATAAGCAAAACTATTACCTGTTGAATGATGCACTGACATTCAGCAGCAGCAAAGATGACCTGGCCCGTTTTATCCGTCAATCCCGCTAATTCTCACACACTATACACTTAAGGTTGAAAACAAAGAAGCCCCCGTACCAGGGGGCTTCTTCTTTATCTATAAAAGCTTTTTTTATTTTTTGATCACTTCTGCCATTTTCTTACCAATATCAGCCGGACTGCTAACTACATGAATACCACATTCAGCCATGATCTTCATTTTGGCTGCCGCTGTATCATCAGCTCCCCCTACAATAGCACCGGCATGTCCCATGCGGCGGCCGGGAGGAGCAGTTTGACCGGCTATAAACCCTACCACCGGTTTTTTATTACCATTTGCTTTGATCCAGTTAGCGGCTTCGGCTTCCATGCCACCACCAATTTCACCGATCATTACGATGGCATCAGTAGCGTCATCATTCATAAAAAGTTCTACGGCTTCTTTGGTAGTAGTTCCGATGATCGGGTCACCACCAATGCCGACAGCAGTTGAGATACCGAGACCGGCTTTGGCCACCTGGTCGGCTGCTTCATAGGTCAGTGTACCGGATTTGGAAACGATACCAATACGACCAGGGATAAACACAAAACCTGGCATAATACCCACTTTGCATTCTCCTGCAGTGATCACCCCGGGACAGTTGGGACCAACCAGTCTTGTCCTCGGGATGCCGGGCATATTCTTTCCCTGTAAATAATTTTTCACTTTTACCATATCCTGCACAGGTATACCCTCGGTGATGCAAACGACCAGTTTGATACCTGCTTCAGCAGCTTCCATAATGGCATCTGCAGCAAAAGCAGGGGGTACAAATATGATACTAACATCGGCACCGGTGGTTTTTACACAATCTGCTACGGTATTGAAAACAGGTTTATCCAGGTGCGTGCTACCCCCTTTGCCGGGAGTAACCCCGCCAACCAGGTTGGTGCCATATTCGATCATTTGTGTAGCATGGAAACTGCCCTCAGTTCCGGTGAAACCCTGCACTAAAATCTTTGAATTCTTATTGACGAGAATACTCATGTTTATGAATTATCAGTTGGCGCAAAAGTAAGGGATTTGCCGGTTTTAGCACTATTCAGCACCCTGGCCAGCGCTACGCTGGCGACTTTCTCAGTCAACTTTAGTTTGTCAGGAGTTGATGATTATGCCTGGGTTGTTATTCGCCATTTGGCGGCGGGACAAGTGTGGGGGCATCCTTATCCAGTAACTCTTCCATATTTCTATCATTTGAAATTTTACCGGTTTCTTCAAGCATCCGCATGTCTTTGGCATCCTGCAAAAATTCAGAGGCAAAAATAAAATCGTTTAACCGCTCATTTTTACTGAAAATAATTTCTTTATTGGTGCCTTCCCATTCCTTGTTGCCCTGGTACATGTACAAAATATAATTACCGATCTCCATTACACTGTTCATGTCGTGGGTATTGATAACGGTAGTGATATTATATTCAACTGTTATCTCTTTGATCAGTTTGTCGATTACCAGGGAGGTTTGGGGATCAAGTCCGGAATTGGGCTCATCACAAAAAAGGTATTTTGGATTGAGGACGATGGCCCGTGCAAGGGCTACTCTTTTTTTCATCCCTCCACTCAATTCAGCGGGATATTTTTTATTAGAACCCACCAGGTTGACCCGGTTCAGCACCTCATTGACCCGGTCTATTTTCTTTTTATGAGCGTCTTTACTGAACATATTGAGAGGAAACATGACGTTTTGCTCCACGGTCTGGCTGTCAAATAAAGCGGAACCCTGGAACAGCATACCTATTTCCTTGCGGATCTCCGTTTTTTCCACGCCTTTCATGGTTGTAAAATTCTGACCACCGTACAACACATCTCCTTCGTCCGGTTCAAATAAACCCACCATACATTTCATCAGTACGGTTTTACCACTGCCACTGGAACCGATGATCAGGTTGCATTGCCCGGCTTTCATCACAGAGCTCACATCCTGGATCACGGTTTTATCACCAAAGGTTTTCTTTATATTTTTTACTTCGATCATTTTTTTTCTTTTTGGAAGATACGGGTTAATAGAAAAAGTGACCAGCCTGCCAGCAGCAGTGCCGCTCCTTGCTTTATTCTAAACAGGAAATTAGTGTTTTTTTGCTGTGGGGTATATATCTCATACCACGAATAGGGCCAAAAATATCTTTTTAGCTTATTCCGGACGGAATACACCTCAGGATTGGCCCTGTCTTTATAGAAATGAAGGATATAATTTTTATTGAAATAGGTATCTTTTTTAAAGCCGGCATAGGTAACTGTATCAGCGAAGGTCCTTCCTGCTGCCTGCTCAATGAAACAGACCGTATCTTTTCCACCCGCGATATTATAATCAAGGTATTCCGCCGCCGACAAAGGGATATTATTTTTCTTTACGAGGAGATGATTCTGGAAAGGATCAGATAGCACCCATTTTTGATAATCCTTTAAATAGATCTCATTGGCTACATGTGAATCAGGCGCCAGGTTGTCGGTGGGTAGCTGTATATTTTGAAAATTCCTGCAATATAATTGTGCCGCTGTACAAAAAAAACTGAATAGGGTTTGTATGTTCCCGCAATCATAACTATACGTAGCGTTACTTTTAAAACAATAATACTGTTGTAAAGCAGGTAAGGCATTTACACTGTCATTCATCAGCCCCGTTTGCTTTGCCAGTTCATCTCGGAGCCAACCGCCAATAGCGATCAGTTTATTCTCCTCCGATTTAATACTGTCGATTTGGATGTACTGCTGTAAGATCCCTCGGGCTTCGGCCAAGTCTTTTGCAGGATAATTGGAATTGGGTTTTGTCCATTTCCGGATACAAGCTTCATCGCAGGCTTTTTCATTCAAAGAAGCTGCAAGAAAATGACGATACTCAAAGCCATGATCCCGGAAAAGAAAAATAAGGATATTGATACTGAGCAAGGCAGTAGTAATAACTAATTTACTGGTTCCTTTTTTCAGCATCATTACGACTAGGTTGGTAAAAGCAAAGCTGACAAAACATAGTCGGCAAATAATATCAGGATACAACTTACCACGACCGCTTTGGTACTGGCTCTTCCTATTTCCAGGGCACCACCTTTTACATAGTAACCGTAGAAAGCAGGAACACTGGATATAATAAAAGAAAATACGTAGGCTTTGATCATGGCGAAGATCACATTAAAAGGAACAAAAAATTCAAGCAGTCCTTTATCATAGATACTTCCGGAAATGATGCCGGAGGCTGTGGCAGCCAGTCTTCCTCCCCAAATACCGAGGGCCATGGCCATCGCAACCAGTAAGGGGATCATCAGCAGGGCGGCCGCGATTTTGGGAAGTATGAGGTAAGTCTTTGTATTGATTCCCATTATTTCCAGCGCATCAATTTGCTCACTGACCCGCATATTACCCAGTTCACTCGCAATACGGCTACCGGCCACACCGGCCAGCACGATACAAACAAGGGTGGGGGCAAACTCAAGAATAACGGTATCACGTACAATTTGTGCAATGGTAGAAGGAGGAATTAAAGGGCTCACCAATTGGTAAGCGGTCTGGATTGTGGATACAGCCCCTATAAAAACGGAGATGATTGCCACGATGCCCAGTGAACCGAAACCGATCTCTGTACACTGGTGCATGAATTCCTTCCAGTACATTTTTGCATTTTCGGGCTTGGAAAACATGCCCTTGATCATCAAAAGGTAACGGCCAATGTCGTTGAAAATCTTCATCTGAAGTTTAAATCCTGTTTTGCGTTTATCACCAAAGATACCTGATATAAAAAAGAATCGATGAAATGCTGTGAAATACAGTCCAATGACGGATTACATATCCTTGCTCTCTTTCCGGAACCGTTTCCACCACCTGGATTTTTTTACAATTTCATCAGTAGCCGTTTTACTTTTTATTTGCGCATCCACCACGGCCACCAGGGCCATGTTGATGATGCTTCTTACAGAGCTGCCCAGTTGGAGGATATGAACCGGTTTTTTCAAGCCCAGCAGGATCGGCCCTACTGCATCTGCTGTTTCCAGTTCTTTCAGCAGGTTATAGGCAATATTTCCAGAAGCGAGATTAGGGAAGATAAGCGTATTGACATCTTTATCCACCAATTCACTAAAAGGGTAGTTCTCTTTCATCAGTTCTTTGTTGAAAGCCACACTGGCCTGCATTTCACCATCTACGAGCAAAGTGGGCATTTTCTCTTTTACAATTTTCCTTGCTTTCGCAACCAGGGCTGCTTCCGGGGAATTGCTGCTGCCAAAATTCGAATAGCTCAGCATGGCGATCCGGGGAATGATATTAAAATTGCGAACCTCTTTCGCTACCATCAGGGTGATCTCGGCCAGCTCTTCTGCAGTCGGATTAAAGTTAACCGTTGTATCGGCCAGAAATAAGGGTCCTTTCTTTGTCAGCATCAGGTACATACCAGCGATCTTTTTTACACCTTCTTCCGTACCAATCGTTTGAAGTGCCGGGCGGATGGTATCGGGGTAATTCTTGGCCAGCCCGGATATCATCGCATCAGCATCCCCACATTCCACCATCATACAACCGTAATAGTTACGGTCCCGCATCACTTTCTTTGCCTCATAGGCATTAAAACCTTTCCGGCCTCTTTTGGCAAAAAAGATCTCTGAATATTTACTCCTTCTTTCTTCCGTGGCTTCGCTGCGAGGGTCAAAAATGGGAAGACCTTCAATATCGATCCCGTTGCTGGCAGCCATATTCCTGATCTTTGTTTCGTCACCCAGTAATATCGGGTAGCCAATACCTTCATCAAATACGATCTGTGCCGCTTTCAGGATCTTAATATTATCGGCCTCGGCAAATACAATCCGTTTGGGATCTCGACGGGCTTTATTCCCGATGATCCGCATAACCTGGTTATCGAGGCCCAGCCTTTTGTTCAGGTTGGTAACATAGCCCTCCCAGTTTGTGATGGGTTGTTTGGCCACTCCGCTTTCCATTGCTGCTTTGGCCACTGCCGGTGCCACGGTGGCTAATAAACGGGGGTCAAGCGGTTTGGGAATGATATAATTTTCGCCGAAAACAATACTCTTCTCGTTATAGGCCATATTCACTATATCAGGTACCGGGGTTTTGGCCAGATCGGCTAAAGCTTTTACCGCTGCCATTTTCATTGCTTCATTGATCTGAGTGGCTCTTACATCAAGGGCACCGCGGAAAATATACGGGAAGCCCAATACATTATTAACCTGGTTAGGATAATCGCTCCGGCCGGTCGCCATGATCACATCTTTGCGGGCGCCGGTAGCATCCTCCCAGCTTATTTCCGGGTCGGGGTTGGCCATGGCAAATACGATAGGATTTTTGGCCATACTTTTCACCATATCGGGAGTAACACAATTGCCTGCGCTCAGGCCGATAAACACATCGGCATCTTTCATGGCTTGTGCCAGGGTCATTTCTGTTTTGGCGTTGGCGTATTTCAGTTTAAAATCTTCCAGCTCTGTTCTTCCTTTATGCAGCACACCCTTACGGTCGAAGAGTATGAAGTTCTCATGTTTGGCGCCCAACTCTTCGTATAACATGATACAGGCCATTGCCGCAGCACCGGCGCCGTTCACTACGAATTTTACTTTATCAATTTTCTTTTTCTGAATTTCCAGCGCATTCAGTAAAGCCGCAGCGCTGATGATGGCCGTTCCGTGCTGGTCATCATGCATCACGGGAATATTCAGTATTTTTTTTAATTCGGTTTCTATGTAGAAACACTCGGGGGCTTTGATATCTTCCAGGTTAATACCGCCGAATGTAGGTTCCAGCGCTTTTACGATCTGTACAAACTTAACCGGGTCGGTTTCGTTGATCTCGATATCGAACACATCAATGTCGGCGAATATTTTGAAAAGCACCCCTTTCCCTTCCATCACCGGTTTCCCGGCTTCGGGGCCGATATTACCAAGGCCTAGGACCGCAGTACCATTGCTGATAACGGCCACTAAATTTCCTTTAGCCGTGTATTTATAGACATTCTCCACATCGGCAGCAATTTCCAGGCAGGGTGCCGCTACGCCGGGCGAATAAGCAAGCGAGAGGTCTCTTTGTGTTTTGGCCTCTTTAGTAGGAACTACTTCTATTTTGCCAGGTCTTCCTTTGGAGTGATATTCTAGCGCCTGTTGTTTTCTTAAATCATTGTCCATAATAAAAGTATTATTTCAATTGTGCACCACAATTATTCAAACGGGCTGCAATGTACAAAATAAATAACCGATCGTAAGCCAGCGCTTAATACTTCATTAGTAGGGACTTATATCTTTTTTATCAGTCAAAAGAAGAAAGGGTGGCGGCGGATTAGGTATTGGGAGAGAAGCGTTAAATTTGAAGAGACCGATCGGGAGGAGAAACTCACTTGTTAGGTTGTTCTACAATGATGAAATTTAAAAATATCATTTGCTGTTATTGCCAGCATTAACACTACGAAAAAGCGAAAGGCTGCTTATTGGAAATCAGTACCCGATTTTTGAAAACCACTGGAAGATGGCTGTATATTTTATTATTATGTGACATCCTTTTAAGACCCAGCTTGCAGACATAGCAGTATTTATTTATTGAACCATATACATGAAAATCTATTGGATTTTAACAGTCATGTTATTGTGCATGTTTTCGAGTTGTACGCTAGCTCCATTGGAGTGTTTCCTAAATTTTTCAGATTATCACAAAAAGCATGAATTTGCTTTTTCAAAAGAAGAACTTAAAGATAGAATTCTGGAAGCTTATTCGTATGACGAAAACCTTTTCGTGAAAAATCTCGGAAAAACATTAATCGAAAGTGAAAATGTAAATAAAAAATATCGAAAAAGTGTTGACCTATGGCTTGACAAAGGAAATTGGGACAAGTTCAAATCAGAAATAAAGCAAAACACATCTGACACATTCACCATCATAATTGTTAAATATCACAGCCGAAAATTAATACAACTCGATGCAATTATACAAGGCAACAATAATAAATCATCTTTGACCATTCATAAATTTAAGTATCAACAGCGGAAAGCCTGTAATAGAGAGAAAGAACATTACATCTTAACAATTTATAAAAAACCCGACAAAAAATTTATTCGAAAATTGACAGACTAACTTCAATCATTCCATTTCTCTGAAAAGTAGTACGGCACACAACAAAGCAATAACAAAGTCAGGAGAGTATAAAATATTAGCACAGGAATAAGCTGTGAACGTTAGTAGCAACCCTATTGAACGACCTCAACATTTGATTGAGCAATAATTTCCTCAACTATAGGTAAATATTTCGACTCTTTGCCCCAAATGTCTAACATTCTCCCTTATCAAAGCAGGTATTTTTGCTGCATAGTATTTGTACTAATAGTCAAGACGCACACCAAAATTTTAAATGGTTTGCGGATGGTAGATTGGTTTATATGTCAGTTTCTTTTTATCATCATCAAATATGTATTTACAAAGCGAAATATTTTCAGATAATTAGGTGGAATAAAAGTTGTCTGACTATTAAGTAGCATTTCTAAACAATCTAAAAAAAGAATTTATGAAACAGATTTTATCAGGAGCATTAATTGTTGTAATGGCATCTTTTACAGCCTGCACTTCTACTAACAGGATGAGCAGCGTTACTACGAATGAAGCAAAAGGAATTATTTCGGACTGGCCTGCCAAAACCCAGGAAGTAGCCACAAGCATGATGACGAAATATGGTGCACCAAATGAAGTGACGGGCACCATGCTGGTTTGGAATAATAACGGCCCATGGAAGAAAACTATTGTTCACAAAGAGCCGGTACAACATAATTTCCCAATGCCGCATGTTGACCTTTTAGAGCAATT
Source organism: Bacteroidota bacterium (assembly GCA_034408705.1). Lineage (GTDB taxonomy): Bacteria > Bacteroidota > Bacteroidia > Chitinophagales > Chitinophagaceae > JJ008. The sequence goes on along the minus strand of JAWXCO010000221.1, from coordinate 8,458 downwards.
TGTAAATTATAGCGTCCCTGCAGATAAATATGATCAGATTGCCATGTACGATGGTAGTGTGGTAATTGCAAGAACAGTTGGTGAAATATCAGCAAGGTGCGATAAAGAGGAAGCGAATTTTCTGGCATTGAATCTGGCAAATGATATAGCGACAGGTAAGAAAACTGTTGAAGAAGCACGCATGTATTATGCAAGGTCTATAAAAGAAATGATGCAGGGTAAGATGGATCCTTATTTACAAAAGCTCCATTTCAATGTAGGGGGAGACACAAAATTTCCGGATCAAAAGGCACCCGGTATGTAACGTTTTTGATCTAACTATTTTCTAAAATATACCGGTGGGAAATATAAGTATTATTACAAAGGATATTATCTGAACAAGTTTCGTAAGATTTCTTCCTCCAACTATATTCTGCATAAGCAATTCGTTTGTCTTCAAATAAAGTAAAGCAGGAGACTTGTTGGGGGAAGAAATTAGGTTTGCATTCAACCTTAAGCCTCTTGCTGCAATGCTATGTTCCGTCAGCCAGCATAGTTGAATGCCCCGTGTTAGCGTCAGGCTTTTCTAAACGTTGTTTTTACTTGTTTGAACGTTTCACTACCATATATAACATTGCGAAATTCGTTATGGCCAAAAAGAACATTGGAATTTTTCTATATACCATATCAGTGGATATAAGCTTATCAATTAATTCCATAGAAAATGCCTGATCCAATTTTGTTTGAATAGGAATTTGTATAGCTATGGTTGAAATCAACGTGATCAGGTTAAATAACAGTGCAATAAAAACCATCCACTTTGGTAAACCTATGGGCCTAAACCAAAATAAAAGTATTTGGGGAATAAAGGATAGAAAGAAGAATAGTACAAAGAATGGAATAATAAGGGAACTGTCAACCTGATGAAACTTAGGGAATTCCTCTGGTCCTACCCAACGCCATGTTCTGTAAGCAACGATTGAATTTACTATACCGCCTCCAAATACATAAAAAGAAAGTAAAATGTAAATTGAGAATACTATACTTGAGACTTTGTTTTTGTTATTCATGGTATTATTTTAATGTCTTTATATTGTACTCTAAGCTTTATTGTGCTGCAGATATCTTGCCGCTACTAAAAAAGTATTGCGGATGTGCAGGAAACAGAATTCTTTAAGCCCGGCTAAACTAAAGTTGAAACACGGCTTCCGTCCGCCCCCATTTTGGAAAAAATAATTTGTGTGTTCGTCTTGCAGGAATTTAATCTAACTACTTTTTCAGCCAAGACGTCCATCGCAGGGTTACATCATTTTCGTTTGCCGGATCTTACGAAAGTGTGTCGGACTTTTTGTTTCTATGCTTCTTTTCCTTTTATTGTGTATTCACCAGGTCAAACTACCGCGGTAATTTAATTCAAATACTAAGCATCCATCGGCCGCCAGGTGGTGCACAATTGTTGAAAAAAATAATCGTAGCGACAGCTGTGGTTTGTCCATGAGTATTTACATTGGTAAAAACAGAAAGTATTGAATGGCTGGTAATTTTATTGTATCAATGGATCCGGAAAATAGCGAATATACAAATAACTAATCATGCCTTTTTAAAAAGGGACGCATAATATTGTATGTTCCATTACTTTCATAAAACCAGGTATGTATATACCGGTCATTTACCAGGTGTATCAGATCTCCTTTGTTATCATTATCAAATTTGCCAGCTATAAACTTGAAATTCCCTGCATTTTTAAGCGCATATAAATCTTTCGCTGGGAACCTGGGCTGGATTGCATACGTTCCATCGCCTTTTGATATCCAGACATGCAGGAAATTGTTATTGACTATATGAACTAAATCTTGTTTACCATCGCCATCTGCATCACTGACAAGGAATTTATAATTTGCTTCATTTTTCAAGGCGTAGCCATCGGCGGCAGGGAACCTGGGTTTAATTGCATACGTTCCATCGCCATTTGAAAGCCAAACGTGTAAGAAATTATTGTTTGCAATATGAACCAGATCGGTCTTTTTGTCACCATTTACATCAGCCGTCAGGAACATAAAATTCGCATCAGCCTTCAATGCATACCCATCAGCGGCAGGAAACCTGGGCGTTATTTTGAAAGTACCATCCCCATTAGACAACCACGTAGTTAGCATGTTATTATTTACGATATGGACCAGGTCAGACTTGCCATCCCCATTAACATCGCAAACAAGAAATTTAAAATTTGCTTCATTTTTTAATGCATACCCATCGGTAGCAGGAAATCTTGTCTTAATTGCAAAAGTGCCATCGCCATTTGACAGCCAAACGTGCAGAAAATTATTATTTACAATATGAACTAAATCGGTCTTTTTATCACCATTTATATCAGCCGTTAAAAACATAAAGTTTGCTTCATTTTTCATTGCATAGCCATCTGTTGCAGGAAACCTCGGCGTAATCTTAAATGTACCATCACCATTTGACAGCCAGGTAGTCAAGAGGTTATTGTTTACAATATGTACCAGGTCAGACTTGCCATCTCCATTAACATCGCCAACAAGAAATTTAAAGTTTGCTTCATTTTGCAGCGCATAGCCGTTGGTCACCGGAAACCTTGGCTTAATTGCATAAGTACCATCGCCATTAGCCAGCCATACATGCGAATAATCATTATTTACTAGATGTATTAAATCAGTTTTACCATCTCCGTTAAAATCGCCTGGTAAGTAATTATAGTTATTAGCAGAAACATCATATGTATTTTTGGCTTTGCCGTAAAGGGCGACCACACCTTCTATATCTAAATCACTCAGACTGCCGTTTCCATTCCATTTTGGATTACAATAATTCATGACAGATTCTAAATCACAAGTCGTAATATTCCAGTCACCATCTGAACCTTGTGGCTTTATATCGCAAAAAACACAATCGGTCCTGTTATGTTCGTGTGATAATCCTAATGCGTGACCGAATTCATGAACAGCAATATTTTCTATGCAATTTTGTCTTTTGGTCATACATTTGGGCTCCCAGTTTTTAAAAGTGAAATTAAGTACCATGCCATCTGGTACATTCATTAAATCTGATCCTAATTCTTTCACATGCGGGCCTTCATCTGAAATGAGTATTTTAATGCCGAAAAAGGGCATAAGTGTTCCTTTAGGACAAGTGCCCCAACCAGTAAAACGAAATCCTGATTCTGCCTCCCATGTCCTGGCAACAGCTTTTCTAACCCATTCCCGTTCTGTTTCATCATCAGGCGTCGGGTTTTCCCAGCATACTGCACAGGTTGCCTCTGACCAAATCGTGCCTTTCGATACGGACACGGCCTGTTGGTTTTTACCAAGCTTCTGGCTATGTGAGGTGAATGGTAGAATCGTAAGTATTACTGCGAATACTAAGAATATTATTTTCATGATAAAAATTTAAAGATTTTACAACGATGAAGAAGTAATGCTTTTCAAAGTTGTATGATATTGACGGAGAAGTCAACTACATAAACGGGTAGGTTGAATGAGAGAGTATTAAAGCTTGTTCTATTTTTAGGAAAGTAACAAAGGCTTTACACGATGTGTTCGCCCAGGGCTTTTACAATAGCTTCTTTGCCACAGTTAACATGAAGTTTCGCGTATATGTTTTTAAGGTGGAAGCGTGCAGTATCAAAAGCAATACCTAGCTCTGAGGCGATCATTTTAGCACTATACCCCTTTATCAGGAGTTGTAAAACTTCAATTTCCCTGGCAGATAGAAAGTAATGATTGGTTTTACCCGTTTGAAAAGTTTGCAGAACTTTTCGTGCTATAGAGGGGCTCATGGGAGCTCCACCTTCCATCACCTCTGTAATAGCACCCATCAGTTTTGACGGTGGGGTCTTTTTTAAGAGGTAACCATTTGCACCTGCGCAAAGACACTGGAAAAGCTTTTCATTATCTTCAAAAACCGTATACATAATAATGGAAGTTTGCGGCCGGGCTTCTTTTATCATGCTAACGCCTTGAATTCCGCTGTTGCCGGGCAGATCAATATCCATCAGCACAACATCAGGCTGGTAAACCCGGGCAATGTTTGCCGCGTCATTACAATTGTTGTAGTCACCCGTTATCTCATACTCATCCATTCCGCTGAAAAGAGCCACCAGGGATTCCCGCAAGAGGTTGTTGTCTTCGAACAGAACAATTTTAATAGGCATACAGTTATGTATAGCAAGTTTTTATAGACATTATAAGTTAAATTCGAAAGTAACAAAAAAAAACTTAGTACTACCTACCCATTTGAGCAGTCAGTCAGCTAGGGGCATAATGATCTCAATATCCGACCCTTTTCCTGCCAGGGAAGTGATTAATAATTTACCACCCCATTTCTCCACTCTTATTTTCAAATTTTTCAATCCATTCCGATGGGTTATATCTTCAGTATTGAATCCTTTGCCATCATCCCGAATCATCATTGTAAAAGAATTGCCAGATAATTTCAAATCTACCCAAACTGTTCTGGCTCCGGCATGTTTATATATATTATTCAGCGATTCCTTGTAAAGCAGGTAAATATCTCTGCGTTGTTCCATACTTATTTTTTTACCGGCTGCATCGGGTTGTAACTCCAGGTAGCATTTTATTTCACTTTGATCAAATAACTCAGCTGAAAAGCGACGCATGCGAACTAACATTTCTTCCAGCGTATCATTGTTGTTGTTTACATTCCAGATAATATCATCGAGAGCCTGGCTGGATGCATTCACTTCTTCAGTTATTCTTTGGAGAAATTTTTGGGCCTGCTCAGGTTGATGGAGGTTTTTATTAGTTAGTTCAGATAGAATGCTGATGTTGGTGAGTGTAGAACCAATATCATCATGAAGATCGGTGGCGATCCTGTTACGTACTTTTTGTAACCTCAGTACCTGCCTGATTCGGTATAAATAAAACGAATAAAATAATAATACTAGAAAGATACCAATCAATAAATAAAACCACCAGGTTTGCCAGTAGGGTGAGCGGATAGCGAATTGAAAAGCAGAGGATACCCCCCATTGCCCATTCCATCCTTTTGTTCTTACTTCAAAACGGTAATTTCCAGGCTGAAGGCTGGCGTATGAAACATTGTGCAGGTTAGCGGGTACACTCCACATAGTATCTGCACTACCTAAAAGGCGATAACTATATAAAATTTGCTTTTCATTAATAAAACTAGGGGAGGAGAATTCAAACGCCGCCTGGTTCTGGTTGTATTTTAATTGTACTTCCGTTTCTGGATGATGTTTACTGTAATCAAAAGTCTTATCGCCCAGGTTTACGGAGGTAATATATACAGGGAGGGCCGCGATTTTCTCCGATTTTCCATCAACCACCTTTACCAGCCCTGTTGATGTAGTAGACCAGAAAGTATTATTATCACCCGGTAAGATCGCATTAATATGTGCGAAATAATTGTTTATACGACTAAAATTGAAAACTTGAAAAGACGTATCTGCCGGTATTAATTTGTCAATTCCCAAATTGGAGCCAAGCCAGATGCAACCTTCCTTGTCTTCAGCAATAGCCCTTATGGAATTGGACATAAGCCCAATCGCAAGATCAAAATGCTCAACGGCATATCCTCCGTTATTGTTATTTCTTAATTGTGCAAGCCCCTGGTACCTGGTTCCCACCCAGATATGGCCTTTACTGTCTTCTAACATTGAACGAATGTTTTTATCCGGGAGCAAATGAGAAAAGTCTTCGACAGATAAACTGACCTGGTTTTTTACTTCCTCGGTGCTGCCGGAATTATTTTTAGCATACCTATAATGAATACGATATAGACCATTATTCCACGTGCCTATCCACAAGTATCCCCGCTTATCAATAAGCATTGCAGTTATGCGGTGGGGAATTTTATTTTCAAGGTGTGCCTTGTCCCCGGCATGTATTACAAGTCCATTTTGGGTGCCATCAAATATGATTCCATTTGAATCGATTATTGAGCAATATGTAACAAGGTTAAGGGGCTGGGGTAAAAGGGATTCATTTATTCGACGCTTTATGGAATCATACTTACCAAACTTATTGTTACCGTAAAATAACAAAGGCCTGCTATTTTGTATAAAGCCGGTATAATAATAGTTGTGTTCTGACTTTATCGGGTAGAAGTTCTCAGTTGTCGTATTAAACAAACTCATGCCTGTTCCGGTGCGTATCAGAAATTTATCATCAGAAAGCGGTTGCATAAAATCAACCGGATTAGAAGACAACCCGTTTTGAGTAGTATAAAGCTGGATATCATTTTTTGTGACCAATTTTGCAAGACCAAGGGAAGTTCCTATCCAGATGTTCTTTTCTATATCCTGGTACACGCAGGTAATATCATCTGAAGGTAGCCCGTCCTTTTTTAAGAATACCTGCCAGGAATTGTTGGACTGAATTTTCACAAGACCATGCATAGTTGCTATCCAAAGATTTCCATGAACATCTTCCAGCATATCACGAACAACAGCGGTCCTTAGAGGTGATTTATTAAGAGGGAAATGAAGTAAATCAAAATTGTGAAGTTGATTATTTTTTTGATTATATGAAACAAGCTTTAAGCCATTATTTGTGCCTACCCATACCCTGTTTTTAGAATCTTTATAAATTCTAAGAACCAAATGATATTTGGGCTGGTTTATTTCAGAGAAAAAATCATAATGCCTGTTTAATATACGAAGCGAACTATCGGATCCGCCGATAAAAAGAGAATCGTTTAACGCGACAAAATCGTTATAAGTTGATTGAGGATAAGTTTGTAACGGTTTTACCAGCTTTCCTTTTTCAATTGTATATATCCCGCTGGTATCTGTTGCTGCAATTACTTTATTGTGGTGAGTAATAAAAAACTTATTGATAATCACATTACGAAATGCGGCCTTTTTTACAATCGCATCTTTGAGTAAAATGTCAGTGTTACCGTTGTTCTCTGCTACATATAAATTTCCATCAATCGATTCATGGAAATCGTTAACTACATTATGTGAAAGTCCATTGGCTGTGGTAAAATTCGTGAATTTGTGACCATCATATTTACTTAATCCTTCCCAGGTACCAATCCAGATAAAACCTTTGGAGTCCTGGTAAATGCGGCGTACCGGATTGGAAACAAGGCCATCCTCTACGGTATAGGTTTTGAAATTAAGTTGCTGTGCGGTGGCCTGGGTTGTAAAGAGTAGAAAGCATAATATTTTGACAGGCCATTGGCTCATACCAGTTAATTTTATAGGATTAGGTATTATAAACGCAAATAACTTTTAATACTGAGTATGGATGTGGTATTTGATTCATTAGCTTACACACCACATCATTGAAAATCCACTTTCTTATATTCCTTTTATTAAACTGATAAACATATTCATCCAGGTAGGCATGCAAATGTTGTGGCGAACATTTATGATGGGTTCCCCTCAGCCAGTTTTTAAACTGCATGATCTGTTTATGCAATTCTTCTAATGCTTTACCCATCTAATAATTCCTTTACTTTCTTCCTCAATAATTTCTTGTCCGGGAGATATAACTGATACTTTGAAACTAAAATTTTATTAGTTATCCCTCTGATTGGAAAATCCGGTGATACTGACCATCTAAATCCGGTGCAAACTGACCACCCTAAGTTACCCTCCTTGAGTTGCTATAAAAAGGTTGTTTTTCTTTGTTAAAAGTAGCTGTTTATTTGTTGTTGTCTTCTAATTTCATATTCCATTTTCTTCTCAGTGATTCTCCTTGAGCTATACACGCTGTGTGTTATTGATTATTCTGTCCAGGATAGCATCTGCTACCGGTTTTTCTCCTATCACTTCATGACATACCCGAACGGGTAGTATATATGTGGTAGCGAATCTTTTGAATCCATTGTTGCGTGGCTGGCAAAACTACTACTGTTACTTTACCAAAGGAGACCTGAATGACTTGTGGCGCTTTGTAAACAGACGACTTGAGAAATGGTGCAAATGCCCGCCTGACCGGACGGGCAGGGAACAAGCGGATGAATTTGCGCAAGAGCCGCAGATGGCTGAATACGTTGTACAAATTACAACCCGGTTTGTTTGCCCATTGGAGTGTATGCCCGGCTTACTATTTGCCAACATCATCTTGAAGAGCCGTATGAATCGAGAGGTTCACAGCTTGTCCCGAAATTGATTCGGGATACGTTTCTGTGAGGAGCAGGGGGTGAAATTCCCCTTGCTTACTCGACTGTGTGTTCGTGTTTTCTACTCGTCAATCTATTTTGTCAATCTAATATTCCTTTGGCAAAACAACAGCCGTACAAATATGTGTTCCATTTTTGTCAAAATAGCTTGCTTGAATTTCAACATTATTTTGTTTAAAATAAATTGCTTTTGGATTTTTTTTCAAAAGTTCTAGTAAACCTTCTATTGCAATTTTAATTACTTCGGCTGTGTCAAGATTTAATTTTTCAGCTTTAATTGTATAGTTGTATTGGAAAACATTTCCTTTTAGTGCATTTACATTGTCAAATGTTGTTAAACTGT
>JAWXCO010000220.1:0-5910 GCA_034408705.1 Bacteroidota bacterium | reverse complement strand
TGGCTGCGTTTCAGAATGCAATTCCTGCTTTCCTATTTCGATTTTCACCCAAAATTCATTTTTATAAAAGTATAAAAGGACTTTTTGAGGGACGACTAATTATCGGCAGCGATTGCCTGGAACTCAACGATGAAATCATTGCTGATGCTTTTGACTATCTTGAGAAGCATGAGATTGTGCTTGGTTCGGCAAAGGACGGAGGATATTAATTGCTTGGGATGAAAAAACTTTATCCGGAATTGTTTGTGAACAAACAATGGAGCACCTCCAGCGTCTTGCCGGATACACTTAAGGATATTTCAATGCTTAATGTTTCCATGAAATGACTTCCGGTACTTTCAGATGTTGATGAAGCGGAGGATTTGTACCGAAAAAGTTCAAGAACCAATCAATTTTAAACACATCAATTATGACAAATGCGGTTTTATTATCCCTTTCTTTACTTTTGTCCTTTAGTTGTAAATCCACTTCATTCGCAGGTGGCAGTAAATCCCCCTCACACGAAACATGGAACACCCTTCTAAGAAAACATGTAACCGAGGCAGGCAATGTGCACTATAAGAGCTTTCAGTCAGATTCAATTGAGTTGCAAAAATATCTGAAACTCCTCAGCAATAATCCGCCCAATGAAACAATCTGGACTGTTAATGAGCAAAAAGCCTATTGGATAAATGCTTATAATGCTTTTACAATTCAATTGGTTTTGAAATATTATCCCTTAAAAAGTATTAAAGATATTGGAAGCTCCATCCAAATTCCGTTTGTCAATACTCCGTGGGATGTAAAGTTTATTTCTATCGGTAATGAAAAAATGGATTTGAACAACATTGAGCACGGACAGCTTAGAAAAAAGTTTGACGACCCCCGCATTCATTTTGCCATTGTGTGTGCTTCAAAATCGTGCCCTGTATTGCTGAACGAAGCCTATGATCCAGCACGGCTCGAACAGCAATTGGATAAACAGGCAAAAGTTTTTTTGGCGGATACCTTCCGAAACAAAATTGCAGCGGACAAAATTCAGCTCTCCAAAATTTTCGATTGGTTTAAGGGAGATTTCACCAAAAATGGTTCGCTGATAGATTATCTCAATAAATATGCTCTAGTTAAAATCAATGCTAATGCTGAAAACTCTTATCTCGATTATGACTGGAGTTTGAATGAATAGCTATTTGAAAAATAAATTATGAGCAAGCACATTGTAATAATTGGCAACGGAATTTCAGGAATTACTTGTGCAAGGCATGTACGCAAATTGAGCAAGCACAGCATTACCGTTATTTCATCTGAATCCGAACACTTCTTTTCACGTACAGCGCTGATGTATATATACATGGGATACTTGAAGTTTGAGCATACCAAACCATACGAAGATTATTTCTGGAAAAAAAACAAAATAGATCTTATTAAAAAATTTGTTAAACAAGTAGATACTAAAAATAAATTGGTTCTTTTTTCTGATGGTTCCTCAATCGGTTATGATACACTTGTACTTGCTACCGGATCAAAGTCTAACAAATTCGGCTGGCCCGGACAGGATTTTAAAGGTGTACAAGGGTTATACCACTTACAGGATTTGGAAAATATGGAAGAAAACACCAAAGGTGTTTCCAGCGCTGTAATCATTGGTGGTGGATTAATTGGTATTGAAATGTCAGAAATGCTTCGTTCGCGAAAAATTGGAGTAATATTTCTTGTACGAGAAAAAAACTTTTGGGATAATATTTTACCTGTTGAAGAAGCAAAGATGATTAACCGTCATCTTGGGGAGCATCACGTTGACCTCCGCCTTGAGGCTGAGCTAAAAGAAATCAAAGCAGATTCAGCCAGACGAGTAAGTTCTGTAATTACCAATAAAGGAGAAGAAATCCCCTGTCAATTTGTAGGGCTTACAGTTGGTGTTAGTCCCAATATTGATTTTCCAAAAGATTCCGGTATTGAAACCCAACGTGGAATATTGGTGAATGAATTTTTTGAAACGAATGTAACCGATGTTTATGCTATTGGTGACTGTGCCGAATTTCGTGTGCCACCTGCAGGAAGAAAATCAATTGAACAGGTTTGGTACACAGGGCGTATGCATGGAGAAACACTTGCAAAAACTATCTGTGGAGAGCGTTCAGCCTACTCACCCGGACATTGGTTTAATTCCGCAAAGTTTTTTGACATAGAATATCAGACATACGGGAATGTTCCAAATGTTATTACCACTCCCTTGAGTTCATTTTATTGGGAACACTCATCGGGCAAAATATGTTTTAGGTTGGTTTATGATTTTCAATCTAAAAACCTGATTGGAATAAATGTGTTTGGAATAAGAATGCGTCATGAGGTTTTTGACCGATGGCTTTCGGAAGGCAGAAAAATAGATTATGTACTGGAGCATCTACCCGAAGCCAATTTCGACCCTGAATTTTACAGAAAATATGAACCTGAAATTATAGCACAATATAATATGGAATCAAACAAGAATCTAAAATTAAAAGCAAGGAAGGGTTTATTAGCAACATTTTTTAAATAAAATTTCTATGGAAAATAACCCATCAATCAGCATTAGTAATCCACTACCACCGGAAACGGATACTATTCAAAAAATAGGATTAATTCTTTTTTCGATTGGCATTTTACTGTTTATTATAGCTGGCATTGGAGTAGGTAGTGAAAAGCCAATACTGTTTTTTTCGTTAAGCATTGGGTTGTCTGTTGGAGGCGCACTTATTTATTTTATTAAAAAATATTTAAAGGAACCTGCTGGCGTAAAAAATAATAGAGTCTGGCAAAACTCTTTGACATCAAGAGGAATCTTTGGATTTATTTTCGGAATAATCATTACCGGGTTTTACGTAGTTCTTTATTGGTTTCCTTCTGTTCTGGATAATCTTATTCGTTTAATGGATCCGCTCAGCAACCTTATCAGAGGTAAAGATGCTGATCAATGGTTTTTATATGGAACCTTATATACTTTGGCAATAGTAGTGATGGGAATAAAAGCCATTTTAAAGTATCGCCATTCCAATTATCAGATCGTAAGAACATCCTCTATCATGTTCTTTCAATTGGGATTTGCTTACCTGATCCCGGCTGTATTACAACTTTTTAATCATCCGGAATTTTATTTCAGCTATTTCTGGCCACTGAAGTATGAATATTTATTTCCTTCTACAGTCAATTATTTGTCAGAGCAACCTGGAGCGTTGGGAGTATTTATGATTTTTTGGGGAGGGGTAATGACTTTTATAGCAACACCTATTTTAACTTATTTTTTTGGCAAGCGTTGGTATTGTTCATGGGTATGTGGCTGTGGCGGATTAGCGAATACTGCCGGAGATCCTTTCCGTCAATTATCAGATAAATCCCTCAAAGCCTGGAAAATTGAGAGATGGATGATTCATAGTGTTTTGGTTTTTATTGTTGTTACTACAAGCTTATTGTGGATTAATTCATACTATCAAGGGGCTGTTCTTGGAAATATATCCGGGGGTTTTGCTAAAACGTATGGCTTTTTAATAGGCGCTATATTTTCGGGTGTCATTGGTGTTGGGTTTTATCCTATTATGGGAACACGGGTTTGGTGTCGGTTTGGTTGTCCTATGGCTGCTTATCTCGGAATACTCCAAAAATATATTTCAAAATTCAGAATTACAACAAATGGAGGACAGTGCATTTCATGTGGTAACTGCTCTAACGCTTGCGAAATGGGAATTGATGTACAGGCGTATGCACAAAAAGGGCAAAATATAATTCGTGCTTCTTGTGTTGGTTGCGGAATGTGTGCTACTGTATGCCCAAGAGGGGTTCTTAATTTAGAAAATGGACCTTTAAAAGGGAGAATTAATGATAACCCCATTCTTATTGGAAACAAAGAAGCAAAACTAATCTTATAATTAAAATATGCTTATAAAAATCGCTGTTGTCCTCGTGCTGACGCTTTATACGCTATCCATGTTGGTGATTTTTCTTTACAGCATCGCACAGGCACAATTAGTGTATTGGTATTTGAAAGCCAAGAAAGCAAATGTTCCTCCTCTTGCCCGTCTTTCTGAAAAATCGCTCCCTATTGTAACGGTGCAGTTGCCGGTCTTTAATGAATTGTATGTGGTAGAAAGATTGATTGACGCTACTGCTCAACTGGACTATCCGCAAGCAAAGTTAGAGATACAAGTGCTGGACGATTCGACCGATGAAACCAGCGAGATCATAGTCCAGAAAGTTGCCGAGTGGCAGCTTAAAGGAACAGACATCAAGCAGGTCAGAAGAAGCAACAGGGAGGGATTTAAAGCGGGCGCTCTGAAAGAGGGAATAGCTACTGCAAAAGGAGTGTTCATTGCCATATTCGACTCTGATTTTCTTCCGGCAAAAGATTTTCTTCAAAAAACCATTCCACATTTTCATGATAAAAAAACAGGGATGGTGCAAACACGATGGGCGCATCTTAATCAAAATTATTCACTGCTGACCAAAGCTCAGGCGTTTATGCTTGATGCTCATTTTTCCATTGAGCAAACAGGCAGAAACCAAGCAAATTATTTTATCAATTTTAACGGAACTGGCGGTGTGTGGCGCAAATCGTGCATTTTGGATGCGGGCAACTGGCAGCATGATACGCTGACCGAAGATATTGACTTGAGTTACCGTGCGCAGTTGAAAGACTGGAAGTTTGTTTACCTGGAAAATGTTGACTCGCCCGCTGAGCTACCTCCCGTGATGAGCGCTTTCAAAACGCAGCAATACCGCTGGACAAAAGGAGGAGCAGAGACCGCCAGGAAGCATTTCCGGGAAATATTGAATTCCAAAAAATCTTTTCATGTGAAATGGCATGGGTTGGTTCATCTTTTTAACAGCGCTGCCTTCATTAGCATTATTACAAGCGCTATTCTGAGTGTTCCAATGCTTGTGCTGAAACCGCATTTTCCGCAATACCGGGATTTTTTTTCGATTGCATCCCTGTTTCTCATGAGCTTTGGGGTATTGGGAATTTTATATTGGTATTCCAGTTTGAGCAGGCATAAGAGCAAACTAAAAGCAATGCTTTATTTTTTCCGCACCTTTCCCTTGTTTCTTTCGGTGATGATGGGGCTTTCGTTGCATAATACCATTGCGGTAGTAGAAGGTTTTTTAGGAAAGAAAACTCCGTTTGTAAGGACTCCGAAATTCAACATCGTGCATAATAAGGATAGCTGGCACAAAAACCGTTATATCGCCCCACTGCAAGTGAATTGGCTAAATGCTTTCGAAGGACTGTTATCGCTATACTTTTTAACGGCTGTAATAATGGCTTTTCGCCAGGGAGATTACAGTTTTTTACCCTTCCACCTGATGCTCGCGTTCGGATTTGGCATCGTGTGCTACTACTCGGTTTTCCAGTCGCAGATGAAATTTAACTCCAGACAATGATTAAGCCAGTTGCCTTACTGATGTTACTATTCCCGATTGAATCGTATGATAGAAAGTGAACAAAAGAATGTAGCAGTTATCATTCCTGCTTTCAATGAAGAAAATTCGGTTGGAAATGTTATTAGAGACATACCCAAAGAATTAGTAAATGAAATTATTGTGGTGAACAACAATTCAAATGACAGAACGCGGTTAAGTGCTGAAAGAGCGGGCGCTACCGTGCTAGATGAAAAATGGCAGGGATACGGTTATGCTTGCTTGAAAGGCATTGAACATGTGCGGAATTTGAATCCGCAGCCAAAAATTGTTGTTTTTTTAGATGCTGATTATTGGGACTATCCTGACGAAAATTCAAGTTTCAAATGCAACTTTAACGAGTGATACAAAGGAGTAATATTTTCAAAAGAGAGAGGCGGAATACCTCCCTCCTCTGATGGAAATATTGCCCAAATTGGCTCCTCGTCCAAAAGTTGTCAATTGTGGCTCCTATCACCGTAGAACAAAGGTATCAAATTCAGG
>JAWXCO010000219.1:0-3404 GCA_034408705.1 Bacteroidota bacterium | reverse complement strand
TCTTTGTATTTCTCTTTTAGTTTTTTGGCCAGATCCCTGATATCCTTGCTGCTGTACTGCAGATTATATTCTTTATCTGCAAACTGGTCGATACCGATAAAGCGGGTCGTTTCTTTTTGCTTTATTGCCGGCGTGTAATTTACAATCAGGGGCATACGGTAACTTTCTGTGCCATTCACATTAGAAATGGAAGTTTCAATTTTATTTTCTCCCTGGGATAATAGGATGAGCACAGAAGAGTCGAAATTATTTGAATTTTTGCCTCTTATGCTTATACCACGTTGGCCATATACCGGCACTTCATTGATCCAAACATTAAATCGGTCGAAATTATAAGTGCTGTCAGACCCTTTAATGTGAAGTTTTAATATGTCATTATTTTGTTCGTATTCAATATTATCCCGGTTAGCAAAATCGGCCTCTGGAACACTATAACCTGCACGGAAAAAAGTGGTATCAATATCTAGTTTTTTTATTCGCTTTTCATAGGCCTTTTTATATGATCTGATTAATGAAGTGTCTTTATTGTCCATGGCCTCCAGTACCTTATCCGGACGATTATACTTAATATCCAGCTGTTCAAACGTAATTATTTTATACTCTTTAGTAACATAATGCAGAATTTTAGCAGCAGCAGGGGTACATTGATAATACCCCTGTGGCGATACTATTATCCAATCTGTGGTATCTATGAAAATGATTTTATACTTTTCCTTACCCGAGTTGATGTCCCATAAACGTATAGTGTTATCAATACCAGCTGTTATAATAGTTTTCCCGTCACTACCAAATTCTAATTGATTTACCCAACCCATATCTCCGGTAAAGGTTTGCCGTATGTTTAAGGTCTTCATATCTAACAGTCTTACGGTGTCATCCTGTGACAGCAAAAGGCTATTCTTGTCTTTTGAAAGTTTGATGTCTATCGGCGAAACATAAGCCCATTGCCTTGGAAATACGATTACTTTGTGTTCTATTTTATGGGTCGCCAGGTTCCAGATACTTATGCCTGTGTTATCATTACAAATAACATGGTTACTATCCACTACTTCAAGCTTATTGTAAAGGTCGTTTTTACCAATAACAGAATCGTGGTAAACAACACTATTGCTGTCCTTAAAAAGAAAAAGATTGTTCGACACATTAGTACATAGTATATATGATTTATTATCAGGCAAAAATTTTACATCAGCTATTTGCGCAGCCCTGTCTTCTTTTATAACCTCTCTGGAACGAGTATTCGATATTTTGAAAAGAGAACTGTCCGCCAACAGATTGTTTCCGCTTACAGGAATAAGTTTATAAGCGACGCGGGATTTATCGTCCGATACAATCAACCCCGGCAAAAAACTAATATAACCATTCTCCCTTACTATTGTATCGGCTGCTCCGCTTTTTAGGTCATGATTTATAATATATGAATTGTAGTTGTTGCCAATGACATTTTTATGTATAATGGTAACATTATTCTTATCGTTTGAAAATTTAGCTCTTACAAAGTCTGAATTTGTATTTTCTGTTATCAGGCTATTATTAGCTTTATTCAGGAACCGTATAATACCATCTTCAGAAGTAAATACGAAAGCGCTGTCTTTGGATAATATACCATTGGTAATCGTTGTTCTGCTTTGGATTTTGCTTTCCACAGCAAAGGGTTTCGTTTTAACAAAAAGCACATCCCGAAAATTTGCAAGAACGAGGTCTTTTTTAGCAGTAAGCTTAATACTGTTATTTAGTATTACACTAGTATTAGTGTTAACATTTATTAAAAAAGAGTCAATACACTTCTGTAATGATACACTCCATTTTTTTATTTCAATATCAGGTTGGAATTTTTCTTTGTTGTTCGAATTACTCATCGAATAAAACACATCATCCGTTTCTCCGGCACAAATAGCACGGGCAGGATTTGCATGACCATTAAACCTGAATGTGTCTTTGACACCTATATTTCGAATACGGATATTCATAATACGGGTGTCAACAGCTGAAAAGAGCTGCGTTCCGTCTTTGGAAATAAAAAAGTCATTGATTTTGCCATGGGTATACCAAAAACTTTCCTTTTCAACATAACCAGTTGTGTCAACCAGCCTCCATACAGAAAAAATGCTGTCAGATGCTGCACAAGCGATTTTAGTCCCATCCGGAAAAAATTTAATTTTCATTCCTCTGGCACCTAAATAAAAATTACTAATAATTTTTTTCGTATCTAAATCAACCACAAAGATCTCCTGATCGCTACAACCCGCTAATAATTTTCCATTGGGGGAAAAACATACGTCATTCACCTTGCTATAAAATAATGTATCATAAGTGGCTATACATTCCCCGGTGTTTACATTCCATAGCTTTAGTTTTGTATCATTACTACCTGATAACAGCAAGCTGTCATCGGGTGAAAAGCAAACTGCATTTACACTTGCCGTATGGCCCTTCAGGATATTTAGTTCTTTTTTTGTTTTGTAATCCCACAGTTTAATGCTGTAATCAACCGCACAGGTAGCTATATACTTCCCGTTGTGCGATATATCAAATCCATTTATCAAGCCAGTATGTGCAGTGGGAATTTTTAGTACCGGTTGCTGAGCTTTTATACAGAGAAAAAAAAAGAGAAAAATTAATACGACAGAAAAAGCTTTCATGTTTGATTTTTATGAAAAATATGAATATAAATCTGGATAGTAAAAACTGTCAAGTTCTTATTTCACCACACTTCCCAATCCACCGCAATCGTTTCATTCCTGCTCGTTGGCTTTTGCAAACCCCTGGTTATTTCTACCACTCTTTCTCCCACGATTTTCTTCAGCTCACTTATTTTCAAGCTGGGATATTTATTCATTGCTTCCAAAATACAATAAGTAAATACCCCATTCTTCAAATCATTTCTTTCCAGGGCAAACTGTGTTCCCGCTGCGGCAGAGATGATTGTAGCACCGGTGCTTTTGCCCACATTCACAAACAGGCTTTGCATCAGTTCAAAACTGTTTTTTAATCCCAGGTGGCCTTCGCCTGAATAAGCTACCGGAGTTACCCCTTTTATCAGGGAATCAGAGCTGCCCTTAATGCGGACCAGGTCTTCCTTATCCACTTCACCACTATGGCAGGCATCGATCAGCATCAGTTTCTTACGGGCGGGTATACTATCCAACAGGTTTTCCAGTTCATCATACGGTAAACCGTTTTGTTCTGGTTTGTCAAAGTTTATTGAATACGTAGAGAGATAATAATCGTACTCTTTACTCAGCAACCCATGACCGGAATAGGCGATGATGACTTTGTCATTTTCCGTGGTTTGCTGTAGTTTTTGTTTTAAGGCTTTGACATTGCTGATAGTAACATTCTCATTGAACAAAGTGTCAATGATGATATTTTCTTTGTATTTCTCTTTTAGTTTTTTGGCCAGA
>JAWXCO010000218.1:0-42342 GCA_034408705.1 Bacteroidota bacterium | reverse complement strand
TCAATTAAAGACCTTTTCGCAAACCCAATACAACAAAATTTCAAAGAACTAAATCCTAATCAATTGAATATCTTTGAGTAATATCAAAACGCTAGTGAAGTCATGTAAGATAAAATTCAAATCATAATTATAAAAAACATAAAAAAGCACTACATATGAATAATTTATTTGACAGAACAACTATTGAAGGGTCAGCAAGGTATTTTCAAAACTGCATTCGAAACGGAGAAGTGGAAAATGCACTGGATTGTTTTGATGAGGAAGCAATTTATGTTACTGGAATAGGCACATTTGTAAAGGGCAAAGAAAACATACGCATAGCGCTACATCAGGTGTGTGGTCTTAAACCCGACTTACAAGCACAAAGAAGTAAAGGATTTACAGTTGGCAACATTACTGCTTGGGTAGATGAATGGACTTTGAAAGCAGTATTGCCCGACGGTACAAAGCTAGACCTTAAGGGTACGTCTAGCGATATATTAAAAAAACTACCGAATGACAACTGGGTATACTTAGTAGATAATCCTTATGGTGCAGAATATTTACATCTATAAAGAGTTAATAGTAAAAATAAATGCCGCAAAAACTGCTACCAGTGGAGTAAGCAAGGGGAATTACCCCCCCTGCTCCTAACAGAACCGTATCCCGAATCAAGTTCGGGGCAGGCTATGCAGGAATGGCAGTTCTGTGGTCTGTTAAAGACTAAAATACTTTGGAGTTTACCCGCCGGGGTGGGTCAACATGCAAGAATATCGACCGCAGAAAAACGCACGGGCATACACCTGGGGTGGGTCAACATGCAAGAACGGTGGGTCAACATAAACAGGAATGGTGGGTCAACATGGACAGGAATCTACACCCGTTCCAGTCCCCTCTTCGTCGCATGCCTAATAGCGCTTTGTGCACTTATACGGATATAATGAAGCTAATTATATTCTTTTCCCTCCAGGTAAATGCGGGGTGTGCGGCCTCCGAGATAACAGTAATACGCGGAACAACTTTCCTACGCTGATTTATCCAACGTAGCTTCAGCGGAGTTGGAAGCTATGGAGGGTAACCCTCCTATGCTAAAGCTTCGGAGGGTAAAAAATAAAACCATCCGTTTTCAACGAATGGTTCTGTGGAAGCCCCGCTTAAGGTGGTACAGGTTGTGTTCTTGTTCCGAAGGAATCCCTTTGGATATCTTTTATATACGAAAGTGAGCAAAAGCCTTGTTGGCTTCAGCCATACGATGGGTATCTTCTTTCTTTTTAAATGCAGCACCTTCACCTTTTGATGCTGCTACGATCTCACCGGCTAATTTATCAGCCATGCTGCGACCGTTCCTGTCGCGGCTGTAACGGATCAGCCATTTGATGCTCAGGGAAACTTTTCTGTCAGGACGAACCTCAGCAGGAATCTGGAAGGTAGCACCACCGATACGGCGGCTACGTACTTCTACACCAGGCGTAACATTTGTCAAAGCCCTTTTCCATACTTCATATCCGTCTTCACTGGTTTGCTTGGACACTTTGTCCAACGCATCGTAGAAAATATTAAAAGCTCCGCTTTTCTTTCCTTCCCACATCAGGTTGTTTACAAAACGGGTAACCAGTTTGTCATTAAACTTTGGGTCTGGAGCTAAAGGGAGTTTCTTGGCTTGTGCTTTCCGCATGACTTATTCTTTAATTACTTTTTGTTATTGTTGTTATCCCGAGTAAAACGAGGGATCTTATTTTGTCACCCTGAGTGAAACAAAGGGTTATTTCTTCGCTTTCTCTTTCTTCGTACCGTATTTAGAACGGCTCTTCTTCCTGTCTTTTACACCGGCAGTATCCAATGAACCACGAACGATATGATAACGAACACCTGGTAAATCTTTTACCCTTCCACCACGTATCAGTACAATGGAGTGCTCCTGCAGGTTATGACCTTCACCTGGAATATAGGCGATCACCTCAATTTTATTAGTCAAACGAACCTTCGCCACTTTACGCAGCGCAGAGTTTGGCTTTTTAGGAGTAGTTGTATATACCCTTGTACATACACCGCGGCGCTGCGGACACTGATCCAAAGCCCTTGATTTACTCTTGGCCCTGATAATTTCTCTTCCTTTTCTTACTAATTGTTGAATTGTAGGCATTCTTGACCCTTGTTTTTGGGAGGGCAAAGGTAAGGGAATAGCTGATAATTTTAAAGCGGAAAGATGATAATTTTTTCAACCATCCGGAATTCCGCTCAACCGACCCACTCAAACCAGAAATTTTCGTCAAAAACAAGTGTAAATGAGCCCATTAGATGGAGTATTGCTATAAGGATGGATAAACTGTCACCGGCCAGTTATCCACTATCATCTAAACCTTTTGCATCCAGTTATACTTATCCTCTCTTCTTCCTTCCCGGATATCCGTCAGCCATTTTTTGATCGTAGGAGCCGTTTTCCACTTACTGGTATCAAATTTCATAACAAAATCCTTATAACCCAGCTCTTTGATCATGGAAATAGTGGCCGCTGTACCGGTTCCGAAAACTTCGTACAAAAGCCCGGCATTATATGCATCGATAATATCGTGAATACTGAGGGGGCGCTCCTCTACCGCAAAACCCATTTCTTTCAATAGCGTTATAGTGCTCTGACGGGTCACCCCGTCCAGGATCGTTCCCTGTTCAAGGTCCGGCGTAATGGCCGTATTACCTATAATGAAAAATACGTTCATGGTACCACACTCCTGCACATACTTATGTTCAAAGGCGTCCATCCATAATACCTGGTCGTATCCTTTTTTCTTCGCTTCCGCTGTAGCATACATGGCAGCGCCATAATTACCTGCCGCTTTCGCATAACCAACACCGCCCGGGGCAGCCCGTACATATTGTTCCTCTACATAGATCCGCATTGGTTCGATGTAGTAAGGGCCGGTAGGGCTTAAAATGATCATGAATTTATAGGTTTCCGAAGGACGGACACCGATCAGTTCATCCGAGGAGAACATAAATGGACGAATGTATAGAGAGTGATCCTGTTTGAAGGGGATCCAGTTTTTATCCAGTTCGATCAATTGCCGCATCCCTTCCATGAATAATTCTTCGGGAACAGCTGGCATCTGCATTCTTTCTGCAGACCTGTTGAAACGTTTGTAGTTATCCTGTGGCCGGAAAATAAAAGCATTGCCCTCACTGTCTTTATACGCTTTGATACCTTCAAAAATGGCCTGTCCATAATGCAGTGCTGCCAGCGAAGGACTTAACAGGAGCGGTTGGTAAGGTTTTATTTCAATGTTCTTCCACTCGCCGTTTTCATAGTCTGCTTCCAGCATATGGTCAGTAAAATACTTTCCGAAAGGCGGGTTCTCGAGATTCAGGTCCTGTAGTTTACTCCTTTCCGCTTTTCTGATTGAAATATCCATAGCTGCCGTCATAAAAGATTATTTTTGAAAGGTCAAAGAAACGAAAAAAAAGAACACCCCTGCCTGACATGGGGCAGCCATTTGTACATTAATTACTAACCGGGTTATGGATATCAACCATATTGTATTACCGGCCTCCCTAGTGGCCGATCTCTATCAGCATACACTGGTGGAAGATACTGAGGTGACTATAGAGGAAAAGGGATTTGCCGCAGCCAGTAAAGAAGAAATCCCTGAAATCAATACACCTGTGAATGTTCCCTGGAAATCGTTGGGCACTAATCAAAAAAACATACTGATCGTAGTACGATCCGGCGAAGCCGTTTATTTGCCGGATAATGAACTGGCTTTTCTTACCGGTATACTCGGTGCCTGTAAACTCAGCCTGGCTGATGTGGCCGTTGTAAATAGTATCAACCACCCGGAAGCCGGTTATAAGGAATTGATAAGTTTTTTCAAAAGCAGGATCGTATTGTTATTTGATATGGAGCCCGCTGCCTTTGGCTTGCCAATGAGCTTCCCGCATTACCAGGTCCAGCCCTTTGCAGGTAATTCATTCTTATATTCACCTGCCCTCAAAGAGCTGGAAAATGACCGGGTAGAGAAGAGTAAACTATGGGTTAGTTTAAAGCGGCTTTTTAATCTATAAACGTAGCCGGTAAGACAGGAAATCGGAAAGAAGATATGTCTAAAAAAAATCCCGTCTTCCTTTCTTCCCGGCAAATAAAATTTCAGGATTTGAAACTAATCTTTGCCACCAATAACCAGCATAAAGTAGAAGAGATCCGTGCCGTTACTGGTAATAATCTGGACATCGTTACGCTGAAAGAAGCCGGGATAGATATTGATATTCCCGAACCCTGGAATACGCTGGAAAAGAATGCTTCCGCTAAATCCAAAACGATCTTCGATCTGACCGGAACCAGCTGTTTTAGCGAGGATACAGGGTTAGAAGTATCGGCTTTAAATGGGGAGCCGGGAGTAAAAAGTGCCCACTATGCGGAAGAGAACCGCTCCTTTGATGCGAACATTGATAAGCTTTTAAGTAATTTGGCGGGTCAGCAGGACCGTTCGGCCCGTTTCAGGACCGTTATATCCTTGTTAATTGACGATACTGAAACGCTGTTTGAAGGCATTTGTGACGGCCAAATAACAGACAAAAAAAGAGGCGGGCAGGGCTTTGGGTACGATCCGGTGTTTATTCCGGCCGGTTCCACCAAAACCTTTGCGGAAATGAGCCTGAACGAAAAGAACCAATTCAGTCACCGGAAGAAGGCCACCGAAAAACTGGTAGCATTTTTGAATAGTTTATAAACAAACCACTGATTTTGACACCTGAACGCAACCAAAATACCCCCGAAAGCGACCTAATAAAAGGATGCATGGAAGGCAACAGGAGAATGCAGGAAGAACTGTATCGCCGGTTTTCCCCCCGCATGTATGCCGTCTGTCTGCGCTATGCCGGCAATGCCGAAGAGGCGGAAGACATACTACAGGAGGCATTCATTAAGGTCTTTAAAAAATTAGACAGTTTTCGCAGCGAAGGCTCCTTTGAAGGTTGGGTTAGACGGATTTTTGTCAACACCGCCATCGAACATTTTCGCCGCAAACGCTACCTGATGCCGGTTACAGAAAAAGAAGAAAATACCATTGAAGGAAAATATGTTTCTGTGCTGGATGAACTGGCGGAAAAAGATATACTGGCCCTGGTACAGGAATTATCACCCGGCTACCGTACGGTTTTTAATATGTACGTGGTGGAAGGGTACACACACAAAGAGATCGCCGATATGCTGGGCATCAGTGAAGGAACCAGCAAGTCGCAACTATCGAGGGCCAAAGTGATACTGCAGGATATGGTAAGATCATTTATTGACAAGCAAAGAGGAGTACGAACCAAGCAATGAGCAGCGGATTACAACATAAAATGTATGACTACGAAGTAGCCCCACCGGCAGCTATTTGGGAAAAAATTGCTGCTGAATTAGACGAGTCCGAACTGGCTAATAAATTTCCTTCAGCACTTTATACTATTCAAATAGCACCACCGGCACATAGCTGGCAAGCCATTGCAGCCGCATTGGATGAACCTGCATTGGTGAATGACTATGCTGCTAAACTGAATGCCGTAGCAATAGCTCCTCCTGCCAATGTATGGAATAAAATAAAAATCTCACTGGATGCTGAACAAGAAGCAGCCATTCCGGAGCACAGACGATTTTCTCCCTTTCTTAAATATGCTGCCGCTGCTGCTATTTTCGCATTTTTAGCCTGGGGAGGTATCCGCCTGTTCAATGATCAATCGAAAAATACCGGCATCGCCAAAGAGGATACAGTGCAGCCTGGCAAGACCACTGAAACCGTATCTGCCAATACGATACTCCCGATAGAAGATGAAAATATTGCAGTACCTGGTATTGCCGCATCCATGGAGGAAGCCCGCAATGATGCTGCCCTGGAAGCCAGTAAAAAAACCTATGCTAAATTAGATGTAGCTGTAACCCGCAGTAAAATAAAAAATGCTGCTGATTTCTTTTTTGTGGCAGATGAGTATGACTACACTCCCTCTGTTTCAACCAGGGGTTTAGATATTGGGGCGCCGCCAACACCTGCCATTGATATGGCCAGTCGTTATATCATGCTGATGACACCAGATGGTTATATTATCCGGATGTCGAAAAAGCTCGGCGATCTGGTTTGTTGTGTGTCGGGCGAAGATCAGGACAAAGATTGCATTGACCAGTTAAAGAAATGGAGAGAGAAGATTGCGAATCCGGGCACGTCATATTCCTCCAGCAATTTTATGGATATCCTCAATATGGTGAATTCGATGCAGGATAATTAAGACTGTAATCCAACACTAACCGTTCCTGTTTTTTTTATTTAGTAAATTGCAGGGTAATATTATAACTGCAACGTTTCCTTATTTCTACTACAAACACACCTGCATGGCAAGAATAAAAATTCAGCTGCCCAACCGTTTTCCCTTCTCCTGCGAGCTACCAGTTCGCATTACGGATATCAACTATGGAGGTCATGCCGGCAATGATACGGTGCTATCCATTATTCATGAGGCGAGAATGCAATTTCTTGTCAGCCTGGGTTATACCGAGATGAATTTTGGCGGGACCGGTATGATCATGGCAGATGTGGCCATCGAGTTTAAAAATGAATTATTTTATGGCGATATAGTGATCGCTTCGGTAATGGCTGGCGAAATTTCAAAAGCTGGCTTTGAATTGTTTTACAAACTGGAGAAATCTACTGGTAATTCCGTAACACTCGTTGCGGCAGCTAAAACAAGCATGATCTGTTATGATTATGCCCGAAAAAAAATTGTAGCTATACCCGAAGATGCAAGAGCAAAATTGATAAGCTGATTACTTTATCTGTCTGATGCGCTTCGACCTTTCGAAAAATTCGGTCCTACCTTAAGTGGCAAATGCGTTTTGATTAATCAGATACACTGCTGTCCGACCCATAGTGTCAGATGCTTTTCGAGACATCAGATACACTGCTGTCCGACCCTAAGTATCAGATGCTTTTCGAGACATCAGATACACTGCTGTCCGACCCATAGTGTCAGATGCTTTTCGAGACATCAGATACACTGCTGTCCGACCCTAAGTGTCAGATGCTCTTCGAGACATCAGACACTATTCCAGATGTTCCAGCTTCCCTCTGCCTGCAGCATCAGCATTTCTTCTCCATTCTTTATCGTGGCACCCCGCTCCTCCCCTTTTTGCAGGAATAATGTTTTGGACGGGTTATATAACAGGTCGTACAGTAAATGCGCATCCGTAATAAAATGATAAGGAATGTCCGGGCAGGTATTAATAGTGGGATACATTCCCAAAGGGGTAGTATTGATGATCAGTGTATTTTGCCTGATGACTTTTTCATCCAAATCCTCATAGGTAAGTGTTGATCCGCCATGAAGGGTCCTGCTGACAATGTCAAATTCAATTCCTATTTTTTTTAATGCATAAGAAACAGCAGCTGTAGCACCACCATTTCCAAGTATCAATGCCCTTTTATGATGAGATTGTAAAAGAGGGGAAAGACTTTGTTCAAATCCGGCCCAGTCTGTATTATACCCAAATAGTTTTCCCTGGCTGATGCGGATACAATTGCAGGCATTCAATGCCCCGGGAATATGCTCTGTGGAATCAAGATAAGAGAGTACCTGTATTTTATAAGGGATGGTAACATTCAGACCTTTAAGGTCCTGGTTATCCTGCAGGAGAGCAGGTAACTGGTCGATAGCCTCAAGTGGAAAAAGTTTGTACCGGCAGTCCGTTAATTCTTCCTGCTCAAACTTCTCCGTAAAATATTTTTTGGAGAAAGAATGAGATAAGGGGTACCCGATCAGCCCAAAGAGCCGCATCAGGCTTTTTCTTTTTTATCAAGGTACAGATCAAATGTATCACCCCGAAGCCCGATCCGCATGGTTTCCAGCGGTATCACTTCACTGGGTGCAATGTTGCCCAGGTTGGTATTACAGCCTACAAGCTCAATAAAATACAGTTGCTGTGCTTTCTGCGGAGCTTCCCAGATAATTTTCTCCGCTGGTATCTGTGTTAATATTTCCTGTACAAGACCTTCTCTTACTTCGCCACTACCCCGGTAGATACCGACATTACCAGCTTCCCTCGCTTCTGCAATAACATAAGTAGAACCCGCTTCCAGTTCTGCTTTCATCAATTCGATCCACTTGTAGGGGGGGATAATATGTGCGGCATCCTTACTGCCTACCTCACTTAAAACCGTTCCATGCGAAGTCAGTTTCTCGATGTAACCACATTTCTCTGCATGGGGAATATTGATCGATCCGTCACTCACTTCCATATAACTAATTCCAAATTCCTTACATACGTTGATATAATCATCAAATTGATTACGGATCAGGAATGCCTCAAACAACGTACCGCCAAAATAAACGGGAATATCATAAGCACGGTAGATTGCTAATTTATCTTTCAGGTTCGGCGTTACAAAGGAAGTACCGAAGCCTAGTTTTACAATATCCACATGAGGGTGTGATGCACTCATAAAATTTTTGGCTTCTTCCACGCTCAATCCCTTGTCCATAACCATTGTGAGGCCTGATTGACGGGGTTTTGCAACCCTATCCGGAATTTGAGACAAATTAAAGTTCATACTATTCTTTTTGGTTCAAATTGTTGTTTCGCAGATGGCCGCAAAAATAGGGAAGAATCCGCAGAGTAGGTTCTGGATACCAGCTGCTGGTTACTACTGGTTATTAGATTGATTTATTTCGTTTGAAACGAGCCACCAGGTCAACGACCTGTTGATTTTGCAAAATGGCTGGATGCAATTCGACGAATTTTTTAAGCAGTTTGGGAGATTGCTGCATAGCTTCTTCCAATTGAAGAATGGCTTCCTTCATCTTGCCAAGCGCTATTAAAACGGCCGCTTTATAAAAGATGAACAAGGATTTTCCTGCGGTAATTCTGAGTGCAGCTTCAGTCTGTTCCAATGCTTCATCAAAATACTCCGCTTTGTACAAGCAACGGATCAGCGATTCCCATCCGGCACTGTTTCGGGGACGCACCCTTACGACATTGGAAAAATACTGGGCCGCTTCTTTAAATAATCCCAGCTGCATTTTACATTCTCCCATTAATAGATTGTAC
Source organism: Bacteroidota bacterium (assembly GCA_034408705.1). Lineage (GTDB taxonomy): Bacteria > Bacteroidota > Bacteroidia > Chitinophagales > Chitinophagaceae > JJ008. The sequence continues at coordinate 33,299 of JAWXCO010000218.1, read as the reverse complement.
TCTGATTGCAACCGGTGAATCTTCATGGCGGTATCCAGTTGCTTGATACAACTTTGCCAATTACCTTCATTAAAATAGGTACAGGCGATCTTATAAAACAATTTACTATCCTCCTGCCGGAGGTGTGAGGCTTTACGGTATTGAATTCTTGCCTGAGCAAAATTTTTGAGGCGGTCATAACAATGGCCGATTGCTTCAAAGATTACCTCTTCCGGTTTGGCCAACTCATGTACTTTCTCCAGTACTTCAATGGCTTCTTTGTATTTGCGCAAGCGGATATAGGCATCTCCCATATTCCGGTATGCATAGTCAAATTTTTCGTCGATAGTGATGGCATACTGGTACGCATCGATTGATTTTTCATACAATTTCAATCCCTGGTAGGCAGCCCCAAGGTTAAACCAGGCCAGTTCATTATAAGGATATTCATCAATGATCTGCTGATGGAGCCGGATACTCTCTTCATTGCGGCCTGTAAAATCGGTCCAGAAACATATCTTGTACAAGGCCTCTTCATTATTGGGTTCATCCTCCAGCACCATTTTAAGGCAATCAAATACTTTATCGAAGTCTTCGTAATCGTCATAAACATCGGCCAGTTCAAACAACAACTCTATTTTCTCTTCCCCTTCAAATAAGGAGAGAGCTTCTTCGAGCAATACAACTGCTTTTTCCTGCTGGTCCAGTGCCAGGTAAGCATCCGTCTTTAATATATAGAGGTTGATATCCCCGCCATCTAATAAGGAGGCCTTTTCGAGAATATCAAGGGCCTCCTGGTAACGCCGTTTAGCCAACAGAATATCAGCTTTCTTTATGAGTAACATTGAGGAGTAGGGAAATTGCTCGCTAGCAATCTCGGCGGCTTCAATGGCCCTTACGAGGTCTTCTTTTTCCTGGTAATAGTCGATTATTTTTTCGAAGGCATCTTCTTCAATAAAAGAGTGGTGGCGGCCATTTTTGAAATTTTCGTATTGTTTAATCAGTTCCCGAAGCTGTTCCCGATCTTCCCTGTAGGGGTTGTTTTCTTTCATCTAACCGGTATTTGGTGAGCAAATCCCGATAGGTATCGGGAGTTAAAGAGCCGGATCAGACAGCAAAATCCCTTTGCCCTCTGAAATTGGTTATATACAACAAGTTAAGTGAAAAAAGTGGGTTGATAACCGGCCTATTTTTCCCCATATGTGCAAAATAGTTTGATTTTAAGCAACCCCACGAAACAAATTGCCATCTCTTTACGTTAAGGAAGCATTAAAGTTTTGGATAAACGGTTTGTATTATATAGTATTTTGTAATTACTTTTACACAGAATGAATCACCGCAGGTTAATGATATGGAAATTTTCTGGCAAAAAGCTCGCAGTAACCCTGCTCGTAGCTTTTTCGGCCATAGCTTCCTTTGCTACACTTGGCGATGGTAAGAAGAAATCTGATTCGCCAAAAAGCTCATTGCTTTCTTCTAAATCCACCACTACTGCTTCTTTCTCGTTGCGCTCTGGTTATACTTACCGGGGCAACCAGGTTATCAATACCAAAAATCAAACCAGTTATATTAGCCTTAATACCACCGTTACCTATCAAAAAGGCAATACCACTTACATTGTTCCACTTAAAAAGAAAGTGGCCCTGAGCAAAGTAAAAATCGATCTTGGCAATCGCCAGTTACGCCGGAATTAATTCATTTCCGCTCCTTTACTTTCTTCATAGGTCATCACCCTGTAACCTCCTTTCGGTATATCAAGTTTAGCCTGTGGCACCGGATTAAAATTGATAGTTGAAACCGTATACGTAACCATCATTTTTCCCATCGTGGCTTCATATTGTATAGCCAGCCCCGGCAGATTCTTATTCAGGTATTGAAAATCTTTATTTACCGGAATCAGTTCTTTTGTAAAATAGACGGTAAAACTTGTGCTGTCTGTCAATTTGCCGATTGCTTTCTGGCAATTATAACCGGCAATCATTTTATATTCACTGGTATAAGTAAAGCTCACTCCTTCATATTTTTTATTGGATTGCTTCCAGTTTTCCGGTGTCATTTTGATCATATAGCGTTGCTCACCGTATTCTTTCAATATGGCCACATTTCCGGTTTTACCATCAATGATCGTAGCCTGGGTACCGAGAGAACTCACCATTTCAGAACGGCTGGAGTTTCCTTTAAGGTAAATAACACTGGTGGCGCCGTCTAAAAGATCTGCAGCCTGGGGCTTGGAATTGCTGGTGTTAATGACAATATCATAAGCAATAGTTGCTTCTGTCAGTTTCCGGGGTGTTTGAGCCATTGATTGAACCATGGCCATTGTACCGGCAATAACAGCGAATAGGTGAGTTATCTTTTTCATTTTGTTTTGCTCTAATATATATATAAAAGACGTGCCAAATTAAGGAATAAGTTGCAGCCCCGCCACCTAAGTTCCTGTATTGCAGGGGGAGAATTAAAAAACCGGGCTAAAACCCGGTTTCTATTAAGATTATTTTAACGAAAAGCATCCCTTCATTCTTTTCTCCTTATCGCTTGTTCCTCTGCTGCGATTCTTTCATTTTTTTCTGTTGCTCCTGCATTTGTTCCATCCGTTCCTGCCACTTCGATTTTGTTTTCGGTTTTTTCCTGTTTTGCTCCATCTTGGCCAGTATTTTATCATGATTAATGATATAATTCTGGATCACAAACTGGATAGCGAGCGTAACAATATTAGAAACTGTATAATACCAGGTCAGGGCCGAAGGTAAGCGGTTAAAGAAAAACAGCAGGAATACCGGGAAAATATAGGGCAGGTATTTCATGACCGGGTTGCTCTGATCAGGAGTCATGCTCATGCTATAAATAGAGATCATGAAACTCGTCAGTACCGCTGTAATATTAAAAAGACTCAGGTGACTGCCCAGTAAAGGAACATGAAAGCCAAATTTTATTGGGTCATCAAAAGCAGAAAGGTCATGGGACCACAAAAATTCAGCACCCCGCAATCCTACGTCCGCATTAAAGAGACTGAAAAGGGCAAAGAAGATAGGGATTTGTAAAAGGGCAGGTAAGCACCCTCCGAGGGGGTTTACTCCAGCCTCCCTGAATAATTTCATCTGGTCCATGCTCATGGCCTGTCGGTCTTCGCCATGCTTCTCTTTCAGTTTGGCGATCTCCGGCTTAAGCACTTTCATCTTCGCACCACTCAGGTAACTTTTATACAGCAACGGAGAAGTTATCAATTTTATAAAAATGGTCAATAAGGCGATCGCTAATCCCATACCGCCGGCAATACTTTTCAAAAAATCAAATATGGGAAGGATCACATACTTGTTGATCGGGCGAACAAACGAATAAATGCCCTGTCCAAGGTTGACCAGTTTGTCAAACTTCATATCATACTGCTTCAGGATATGATAATCGGAAGGGCCATAATAAATACTTAAACCAATGTTGGAAGGGTTGCCTGCGGGTACCTGTAATTTCATATTGGCAGTGGATTGCACAATCGTCTTTAAACTATCGTCAGGGATCGTCCATTCCATATTACCCGAACTAAAATTATTTTTAGCTACCAGGCTGGTAAAGAAGAAACGTTGTCTTACCCCGATCCATTTCACTGCTTCGTCAAAGTTCTTACTGCTTTTACGGCCAATGGTATGATAATCGAAGCTGCCGTCCTTTACATAACCCACCTGGGTATTTTGTTTCTCAAAAGAAATATCAGATTCCTGTTGTGCAGCTGCATATTGCCAGGAAAGATTCATCGTCCCTTGTGTAAGCATTGTATTGGCGCCATTCATTTTTACATTAAAATCGATCATGTAATCGTTTGGCTTCAAAATATATTCATGTGTGATATAAGAATTGCTGCTGGTATCAGAAGAGCGTAAAGTAAAAGAGACCGTTTTTATGCCCAGCTTCGTTGAGCTGTCAATTTTTGAAAAGAGCAGATCGCTGGTTTGGGCAGTTCCTCCATTTGCATCCTTACCGGTATTGATCGTATAACTTAGTTTATCAAAATCAGAGCTGGCTAAGCGCAAGAGGTTACTGTCCTGTCCTCTAAAATTTTTAAGCTCTACTTTTTTAGGTTGACCACCCCTGGTGGTAAATGTTACTTTTATCAGTTCATTCTGTAGTGTCACCAATTCCTCTGTGGCGGCTATGGTATCCTGGAAAATACCGGCTATGTTCTTCTTTACTACGGAATCCTTTATCCGGCCCAGCGAATCCTCCAGTGGCTTATTGGCCAGCCTGATAGAATCTTCTTTCAGCAGTTGCACCTTCGCTTCGGCAGCTTTCTTTTTGCGGTACTCAGACTGCTGTTGATTGGTAAAATAGAAATAGCCAAAAAACAATGCCGCCAGTACGACAAAGCCAACGACGGTATTACGATCAAACTTCATTCTTTACTTTTTTTGGAGTGGGCAAAGATAGGGGAAAGGGGACGGAGTAAGGAGTCTTAAGCCGCCAGTCAGGCCCGAAAACCAGCTGCTGTGAGTGAAGAGTCGGTAAGTCGCAGTTTTTAAGTATTGACTAACAACAGTTGACTTCTGGCGCATCAAATCATTTCACTCTGTAAAAGAGGGTTTTTGATCTCCGTTTTCTTTTCGGAATAAGCTTTGGCTGCCTTGATAAAATGAACAAAGACAGGTTGGGGGTTTTCTACCGTACTTTTTAATTCAGGATGGTATTGAACACCAATAAAGAAAGGGTGATTGGCAAGTTCTATGATCTCCACCAGGTCGGTTCCCGGGTTTTTCCCACTGGCCTTCATACCGGCATTTTCAAACCGCTCCAGGTAACTATTATTAAACTCCCATCGGTGGCGATGTCTTTCACTGATCAGTGTTTTGCCATAGATACCTGCCGCAAGGGAACCTTCTTTGATCTCACAGGGGTAAGAACCGAGGCGCATCGTACCACCCTTGGCCGTTACCTTTTTCTGGTCTTCCATCAGATCGATAACAGGCTCCTTTGTATCTGGATCCATTTCGGTGGAGTGAGCATCCTTTAAGCACAGTACGTTCCTGGCAAATTCGATAGCTGCCATCTGCATACCAAGGCAAATACCAAAGAAAGGCAAGCCATTTTCCCGGGCATATTTTACTGCTACGATCTTTCCTTCCACGCCCCGGTGACCGAAGCCGGGAGCAACAAGTAATCCATCAAGACCGTTAAGCTTTTCATACACATTATCGTCGGTAATAAATTCGCTGTGAATGTTGATGATCTGGACCTGGCACTCATTTATAGCACCTGCATGGATAAATGATTCAAGGATAGATTTATAAGCATCCTGCAATTCCAGGTATTTACCAATCAGCCCTATCGTTACTTTGCTTTTGGGATATTTTAATTTGTCCAGGAACTCTTTCCATTTGCCAAGTTCAGGTTCATTGTTGTTAACAATGTTGAGCTTCTTCATACAAATGATATCCAACTTCTCCCGCATCATCAATAAAGGAACTTCGTAAATAGTAGGTGCGTCGGCTGCTTCGATCACCGCTTCCAGTTTTACACTACAAAACAAAGCGATCTTGCGGCGTAATTCCGGCACAAGCGGTTTTTCGGTTCTGCATACAAGAATATCCGGGTGCACCCCTTCCTGACTCAGCATTTTTACACTGTGCTGGGTAGGTTTTGTCTTAAGTTCTTTAGCGGCTTTCAAATAAGGTATCAGGGTAAGATGTACTACTACGGTATCTTCTTCCGGCAGTTCCCATTGCAATTGACGGACAGCCTCAATAAAAGGTAAGCTCTCAATATCGCCAACTGTACCACCGATCTCGGTAATGACTATATCGTATTCACCACCTTGCCCCAACTGCAGCATCCTTCTTTTAATTTCGTCGGTGATATGGGGAACAACCTGTACTGTTTTCCCTAGATAAGCACCTTCTCTTTCTTTATTAATAACTGTCTGATAAATACGGCCGGTAGTTACATTATTGGCCTGCGAAGTAAAAATGTTCAGAAAGCGTTCATAGTGCCCGAGGTCAAGGTCTGTTTCGGCCCCGTCTTCTGTTACATAACATTCACCATGTTCATAGGGATTCATTGTACCGGGATCCACATTGATATAGGGATCGAATTTCTGAATCGTTACCCTCAACCCTCTTGCCTGTAACAATTTGGCCAACGAAGCCGCCACAATACCTTTACCTAAAGAAGAGGTAACACCGCCGGTTACAAAAATGAATTTAGCCATACAAAAATGGTTATTTGTTTAAATCAATTATTATACTACTTCGCAATAGTTTGGTACTACCCAATAAAAAAATAGTCTGATGAAAAGCCCCCCCTAATTGACCAGCGGATGATACTAAGATGAACATATACTTTGACAAGCTTCGTATAAATTCCGGGAGGTCATGCAAAGCTAAAAGAAATTTCCGGGCCATTAAAATTTCATATCCACAGTTGGGCTGGTACCGCGTGGAAAAGAAGATTTGCTACTGACAGAAGGTTTACAGTTTTTGGTATTAACGCCCTGCCAGCTTCCGCACCCATACCCGGCAGCCTCCGGGCGGCACACTGTCCTCCTCCCGGCCCCAGGGGTTCATTTTATCGATGGTAATTTCAATATTGCCGATATAAACAGGCTTAAAATTATTCCCGGCACGCACGGTGGAGTCTTTCCGTTTGATGACGAGTTCACAATAAGGCCTTTTTTCCCCTGATTCCCATTGTCTTCCACAACCATTATTGGTAATAGACAGGTCCAGTTCCCTGATTTGTACGGTTTGCTTACTGGCTATGACCAGTTTTTGGTCAGTAAATTCCTTTGGCGGACTCATACAGCTAACCGCCATCCAAACACTTGCGGTCATGATAAAAGATGCTATAGTTGGTTTCATAAAATTTTTACTACCCTGAAAATTGTATACGAACTAAATTACAAATTACCCGGTGATTGCCCTATTTTAGTATTTCAACTTTTTTGAATGAAAAAAATTCTGCTTTTAGCTTTCTATCTTGTATTGGCTTCTGCTTTGTCTGCCCAAAAAACCTATATCTGGTGCGGGACCCTGATCGACGGTATTTCCGATGAGCCCAGAAAGAATATGACGATTATAGTGGAAAAGAATAAGATCCTGAGCATTCAAAATGGCTTTACCCCGGCCGGTGCTACCGATAAATCTATTGACCTTAAAACAAAAACAGTTACTCCCGGATGGATTGATATGCATGTGCATGTGGAGATTGAAACCAGGAAAGGAGCCCTCGCCGACCGGTTTACCAGCAACCCTGCCGATATAGCTTTTGAGTCGATCAAGTATGTCAATGTCACACTGATGGCAGGCTTTACCACTGTCCGGGATCTCGGGGGAAGCGGGGTGAATGTTTCTTTGCGCAATGCTATTAACAAAGGCCTGGTGACAGGGCCAAGAATTTATACGGCTGGGAAGTCCATTGCCACTACCGGTGGACATGCGGATCCTACGAATGGCTACCGCAAAGACCTGATGGGTGACCCGGGTCCGAAAGAAGGAGTCATTAACGGTTCTGATGATGCTTACCATGCTGTACGGGAACGGTATAAGGAAAGTTCGGACCTGATAAAAATAACCGCAACCGGTGGTGTGCTTAGCCAGGCAAAAGACGGAGCGAATCCACAATTCACCGAAGAAGAAGTGAAAGCGATCGTAACGGCAGCAAAGGATTATGGATTCAAAGTAGCGGCCCATGCCCATGGTGCCGAAGGAATAAAAAGAGCCATACGGGGTGGTGTTAATTCCATCGAGCATGGCACTTTTATGGATGATGAAGGCATACAGTTGATGAAACAATACGGCACTTACCTTGTACCTACCATTACGGCCGGTAAAGCGACGGCCGATAGTGCAAAAATTACCGGTTATTATACAGATATTGTTACCCCAAAAGCTCTGGCAACAGGTCCGCAGATACAGGCCACATTTGCGAAAGCGTATAAAGCCGGAGTAAAAATTGCCTTTGGAACCGATGCAGGCGTTTACCAGCATGGAAAAAACTGGATGGAGTTTGGCTATATGATAGAAGCCGGTATGCCGGCGATGGAAGCTATTAAAGCAGCTACCATGGGTGCTGCTACCTTACTCGGAGAAAAGGACCGGCTCGGCAGTATTGAAGCAGGTAAACTGGCCGATATCGTGGCGGTGGATGGTGACCTGTTAAAAGATCCACTTGCTTTTGGGAAAGTCATCTTTGTAATGAAGGATGGACTTTTATACAAAATGAGTAAGTAAACTCCATTATAAAAAAAACCGGGCTAATTTCTTAGTCCCGGTCTTAATAAACTACGTTCGGTTTATATTTTAGTGCAGTCATCTGTACAGGTATGGCCACTTTCTCCATGAACATATTCATGCTGACCATCCTTGCATTTAGCAACACAGACATGTGCCGCACCACATACGTCAGTACAGGTATGTCCCACTTGATTATGAGCATAAACATGGTTACCATCTTTACAGTCCGCGCCACAACTATGTATTTTAGTGACCGCTGTTTGTGCTTCGGCTGGTTTAGAAGGATCCTCTACTTTTTGAGGTTTATCCGTTTTAACATCGGCTTTATCACCCTTTTTTTCGTTATTGCAGGCCATAAAACCTAAAGCTGCAAAAAGTACTGTGAGAGAAAGTATTTTTTTCATATGCAAGTAAGTTTAGTTCGAATAAAAATAAAATGAATGATTGGGGGTCTAAAATTAATTTTCGTAGCAATAGTGCAAAAAACTAATCCCTAGCTATTTTCTTATAACTTGTTACTATCCCCTTTATCAGGGAAGAACTAAAGCCCTGGTGTTCCATTTCGTTTAGACCTGCAATTGTGCACCCCATGGGCGTTGTTACTTTATCGATCTCCTGTTCGGGGTGTGTATTTTTTTGCAATAATAATTCTGCGGCTCCTTTTACTGTTTGGGCAGCGATGAGGGAAGCTGTATTGGCATCAAACCCGATCTCAATACCACCCTGTATATTCGCCCGGATATAGCGCATAGCATAGGCCGTACCACAGGCACCCAGTATCGTGGCGGCATCCATCAGTTTCTCATCGATCATTACTGTTTTGCCCAGTTGGTCAAATAGTTGTTGAATATAATTTAACTGAGCAGGCGTAGCACCGGAATGTGCGAGACAGGTCATGCTTTGCTGTATGGCTATAGCTGTGTTGGGCATCGCCCGGATAACCGGTACCGGTTTGCCAATGGCTTGTTGCAATTGATCGATCCAGGCCCCGGTGACCACCGAAACCACTACATGCTTTTTAGGATTGAATACTGCTTTCAACTCCTTGATTATATCTGCATAGTTATAAGGTTTCACTGCCAGGATAATTACTTCACTGTCCCGCACCGCTTTCTTATTATCGCTATGTACCATACAACCCCGCTCCGCAAACCGGCTGAGAGAGGAAAGGTTACGCCGGGTAATGGTGAGTTCTACCGGCCGGCTGAACTCACTTTGAATTAAACCGTCTGCGATAGAGGCGCCCAGGTTTCCGCCACCGATTATTGCAATTTTTTTAGCCATTCGTATTTGTTTCAGGTAAAGATAAAGGAGGGATGGAGAATCAATTTTGTTTAAGTAAAAAAGTATTTTTCTGAAAAATATTAAACATTATACATAATCCTGATTTTATTATCAAATTCTTTAAACAATTCTGGGAGACAGGCGTTATACCGTAAACAAATTTAAACACATTATTATGCAAAAGAATCTATTGATCCTGCTTACTGCAGTAGTATTAACATCAACCACATTTGTAGCCTGCAACAATGATGGCGAAAAGAAACCAGCAGGAGATACAACTGTTGTTGTAAAAGAAGAAACACCAACGGAACCTAAAATGGATGCTCCAAAAGATGTAGTTGACATCGCTATTGGCTCAGCCGACCACACTACCTTAGTTGCAGCAGTAAAAGCCGCTGGATTGGTAGAAACGTTAAAAGGTGCTGGCCCGTTCACCATTTTTGCTCCAACTAACGCTGCATTTGAGGCATTACCTGCCGGCACAGTAGAAGGACTATTAAAGGCAGAGAAGAAGGCTGACCTTACTAATATCTTAACCTACCATGTAGTAGCTGGAAATGTAAAAGCAGCCGACCTGAAAGATGGTCAAAAAATTAAAACTTTACAAGGTGGTGAGCTGACTGTAGCCATTAAAGATGGTAAAGTAACAATTAATGGTGCCAATGTAACTGCAGCAGACCTTGCTGGAACCAATGGCGTAATTCATGTAATTGATGCTGTATTAATGCCGAAGAAGTAATAACCCTGAAGAACTGTTGTAATATTTCAGCAAAAAAGAGTGGCTCTAGTCACTCTTTTTGTTTTTGCCCTATCCCTAAAAGGAACATAGGTCAATAATTCTCTTTATTCTGCCTGCTCCTTACAAGAAAAATGAACTAATTCAGCTGGATTTAATAATATTCTTTCTTTATTAAAAAGTTCTTTACATAATCCTTTACGCCATCTTCTAATGAATAGAATTCGTTCTTATAACCGGCGTTCTTAAGTTTACGCATATCAGCTTCGGTAAAGTATTGGTAATTGTTACGAATGTCTTCAGGTATATCAATAAATTCAATGTGAGGCTCCAAACCAAGAGTAGTAAAGATGGCTGTAACAAGGTCTTTAAAAGGCCGGGCTTTGCCAGTACCCAAATTATATAAACCAGATTCAACCTCGTTATCCATTAGCCAGCAACAAACCGAAGCCACATCTTCCACATAAATAAAATCTCTGAGTTGTTCGCCGTCTGTAAACTCCGGCTTGTGTGATTTAAACAATTTTACTTTTCCTGTTTTCTTTATCTGATTGTAGCCATGAAATATCATACTTGCCATTCTTTCTTTATGATATTCATTCGGACCATATACATTGAAAAATTTTAACCCCGCCCAAAACGGAGGAAGCTTGTCCTGAGCTTGTCGAAGGGCCCATTTATCAAATTCATTTTTTGAAACGCCGTAAGGATTTAATGGTTGCAGTTTTTCAACAATATAATGGTCATCTTTATAACCCAAGTCACCATTTCCGTAAGTAGCTGCTGACGAAGCGTAAACCAGTGGAATATTTTTTTCTGTGCAATAATTCCAGATGCTTTTTGAATACTCGAGATTCAGCTTTTCATGAATGGAATAATCAAATTCGGTCGTATCGGTCCGGGCTCCGAGATGAAATACAAAATCGATCTTATGCGCATCTTTTTTTAGCCAGTCAAACAATTCTTCCCTTTCAACTTTGGCAATAAACTCCTTGGAATCAAAATTGAACCACTTGTCTTCTTCACTAAAATCATCGGCTATAATGATATTGGAAAATCCTTTTTTATTAAGGTAACCCAGCAGGTAGCTCCCGATAAAACCGGCAGCTCCGGTGAGCAGTATTGTTTTGTTGGTATCCATTATATAGACGTCAATGCTGAACCAGCTTCTTCTTTTGATAAATAGTTTTCGATCGCTGTATCATATTTATCTTTCCACGCTTCAATAGCTCCCCATTCCATACCATCCACTTCAACAGAACCGCTTGTCACTACTCCGAGTTCTTCAAAAGGATGATCGCTCAACAGCTTTTTCAATTCGCTGAATTTTTCTGCTTTCACAGATACCACGACCCTGCTTTGTTTTTCCCCGAACCATTGGGCATCTTTCCGGGTGTTGTAATCAGCCGCTACTACATCAAAGCCCAGGTGACGATGGAATCCTGACTCCAATAAGGTAACAAACAAACCACCTTCACTTACATCATGAGCGGACTCAATAATATTTTTATTGATCAGCCCGGCCACTTTTTGCTGAAGTGCAAACTCTTCTTCCAGGTCAAAATGTGGTGCCGGAGAAAATTCAACTCCACAAATTTTATACAAGTATTGAGAAGAATTGATATCGTTCGTTGATTTACCGATCAGCACGATCACATCGCCTTCTTCTTTAAAATCCAATGTCATTTTGTTGGTAATATCTTCCAGCAAACCCACCATGCCGATCGTTGGGGTTGGGAATACCGGGCCATCAGGGTTTTGGTTATAAAAACTTACATTACCGCCGGTAACCGGTGTATCAAATTTTCGACAGGCTTCTCCCATTCCTTTAATTGCCTGTACGAACTGGTAATACACTTCGGGATCATAGGGATTGCCAAAGTTCAGGCAATTGGTAACACCCAGCGGAAGGCCTCCACTACAAACAATATTTCTTGCCGCTTCACTGACAGCGATCATCGTACCGACATACGGATCTGCAAAAACATAATGGCTATTACAATCTGTAGTTAAGGCCAACGCTTTAGTTGTTCCCTTTACGATTACAAGAGGCGCATCGGTGGGAGCATTGGTAGATGTATTATTGGTTCCCACCATGCTATCGTATTGGTTGTATATCCATCTTTTTGATGCGATAGAAGGAAGTTGTACTACTTGCTCTGCTACCGCTTTCAGGTCTTCCGGAACTTCCACCGAAGCAGGATCAAATTTTTTAATTGCCGCAAAATATTTTGGTTCGCTATATTCCCTTTCATACTGTGGAGCACCTCCACCCAATACCAGTTCGTGTGCAGGTAATGATGCTTCCAGTTCTCCGTTCATAAAGAAATTCAATATGCCATCATCGGTTACTTCACCGATCACTGAACAGGGAAGGTCCCATTTAGTAAAAACTTTTGTCACTTCTTCTTCTCTTCCTTTTGTGGCAACGAGCAGCATTCTTTCCTGGCTTTCGCTCAGCAAAAGTTCCCAGGTTTTCATATTATCCTGGCGGGTTGGCACTTTATCGAGATCGATCCGCATACCTACTTCTCCTTTTGCACTCATCTCTGCTGTAGAACAAATAATTCCTGCTGCACCCATATCCTGCATACCTACGATAGCACCCGTTTGAATAACTTCCAGGCAGGCTTCCAGTAATTTCTTTTCCTGAAAAGGATCCCCAACTTGTACAGCCGGCAATTCCTGTGTACTATCGGCAGTAATATCAGCTGAGGCAAAAGAAGCGCCGCCAATGCCGTCCTTACCAGTTGCACTTCCCACAAACATCACCGGATTTCCTTTTCCGAGCGCCGTTGCAGAAACAGTTTCACCTGCTTTTACAATACCCACACTCATCGCATTCACGAGCGGATTAGTATGATAACATTGATCAAAATATATTTCGCCACCAACGGTTGGTACACCAAAACAATTTCCATAATGGCCGATACCATGCACTACGCCGGACAAAAGGTGCTGGGTCTTATCTTCTTCCAGGTTTCCGAACCGGAGTGAATTGAGTGAGGCAATGGGTCTTGCTCCCATTGTAAAGATATCCCGGTGAATACCACCTACCCCGGTAGCGGCTCCCTGGAAAGGCTCAATAGCAGAAGGGTGGTTATGCGATTCAATTTTAAAAACGACTCCCAATCCATCTCCAATATCCATCAGTCCGGCATTTTCCTCTCCAGCTTTGACCAACATCCGCCCGCCTTCTCTCGGCAATGTTTTCAACCATTTGATCGAATTTTTATAGCTGCAATGCTCACTCCACATTCCTGAGAAAGCACAGAGTTCATTAAAATTGGGAGTTCTTCCCAGCTTTTGTTTAATCAGTTCAAATTCGTCTGCTGTTAGCCGTAGCTGTTGGGCGGTTGTAACGGTTACTTCCATTGGGTAAAATGTTGAGCCGCAAATTTACATCTTTACGTAACCGGCTAAGCAGAACTTGTCAACTTTGTGCTGACAATCACGGTAATAATATCTATTTTGTGCCATAAACCTATTGAGTGGAATACTTGCTTTTTGTCTTCTATCTTGTATTGTTTGCCTGGTTGGCTATTAAAGTAAAGTTTTTCACTGTCACCGGCTTAACCAAACCCCAGCTCATTATCATTTTCCTGCTGAAAGTGATGGCAGGTATCTTTTATGGCTGGATCGGGCTTTACTATGGCGAGCTGGCGCAAATGCAGGATACCTGGAATTTTCATGCCGGCAGTATACAGGAATACCATTTATTATATAATGATCCCAAAGAGTATTTTACCAACCTCTTCATGGACCCTTATGACGGAGGGGTGAAAAAATTTTTCGATACCACGGATTCATATTGGAACGACCTTAAAGGGAATTTTTTTATTAAGATCCTGTCTGTATTCAACATACTCAGTTTCGGACATTACTATGTTAATGTCATTTTTTATGCGTTCCTCACTTTGTTTGGTGCAGTTTCGATTTACCGGGTTATGACAAATGTTTTCCCCGGTAAAAAATCATCCATCTTATTGGCAACTTTCCTGGTTCCCTCTTTTATTTACTGGACCAGTGGGATTCATAAAGAAGGGCTCATCTTTACAGGTATAAGCCTCGTGGTCTATTCCATTTATTTCGGAACTAAGGAAAAAAAGTTTGGCTTTGCCCGGATTTTTTCCCTGGTGACAGGTTTGTTGCTCATTCTCGCCCTGCGGAATTTTATTATTGTCATTCTTGTACCAGCCATTATAGCCTGGCTTACGGCAAGTCGCTGGCCCCGGTATGGTTTAGCTATCTTCAGCTCGCTTTACCTGTTATTCGGGATCGTTTTCTTTACTGCAAGGTATATCAATACAAAACTGGATTTCCCGCAGGCCGTAGTCAACAAACAACAGGAATTTAAAAAATTACCCCCCGGTGGTTCTACTATCCCAATGAAAGACCTGGAACCTACAGTAGGCAGTTTTTTGAAAAATACACCACAGGCAATCAACCTTTCCACCATACGCCCCTATCCCAGTGACGTTCGGCATATTTTGTCTTTGGCGGCAGCTATCGAGATCAATGCCTTATTGCTGATGTTTGTACTTTATTTATTCTGGCGAACAAATGGAAAAAACAGTACTGCCAAAAACCTCATGTATTTCTGTGTCTTTTTTTCCATTACGGTTCTCCTTGCTATTGGCTTTAGTGTAAATAATCTTGGTGCCATTGTGCGTTACCGGAGTATTATTATGCCACTACTCATTATTCCAATGGCAGCTCAAATAAACTGGAATCGGCTGGCAAAGCTGTTTTCTAATAATATTAAAAATAAAAATAATGTTACAAATTTTATTTAATTAGCTATTTTTTATACCAACACTCGTTCATTCTAACAGTTTTTCCCCATTCAAATCAATTTATTTAGGAATTTTAGTAAAAAAAATTGGCATAATTGTCTTAATGTGTTTGTTTTGCTGAAAACTATAACACATGTCACTTCGTTTTAATGCAATTAATAACCTTCTCACCAACACAGATTTCAAGGTGGATGGTTCAGCCAAGATCACCAGCATCTTTGGTAGTAATGTTTTTACGCTTAAAACTGCCCGTGAGTTTTTAAGTGAGGAGGCTTTTAAAAGCCTGCAATCATCTATCAAAGCCAGCCAGAAAATTGACCGTTCAATGGCCAACCAGATCGCCAATGGGCTTCGTGCATGGGCAGAAAGTAAAGGTGTTACTCACTTTACTCACTGGTTTCAACCACTCACAGGTACTACCGCAGAAAAACACGATTCCTTTTTTACATTAAAAAGTGATGGCACTCCAATTCAACAATTTGAAGGAGATGCCCTGGTACAACAGGAACCCGATGCTTCTTCTTTTCCGAGTGGTGGATTGAGAGCCACTTTCGAAGCAAGAGGTTATACTGCCTGGGATCCCTCCTCCCCTGCTTTTATTATGGAAATTGGTGGTGGCAAAACATTATGTATACCAACGATCTTTGTTTCGTATACCGGTGAATCACTTGACTATAAAGCACCGTTGCTGAAGGCGCTTGATGGATTGAATAAGGCAGCTGTTGATGTATGTAATTATTTCGATAAGAATGTAACAAGAGTAACAGCTACCCTGGGTTGGGAACAGGAATATTTTGTGATCGATGAAGCCCTCTTCAATGCCCGGCCCGACCTGGTGATGACCGGCAGAACAGTATATGGTCATAATTCAGCCAAGAACCAGCAATTGGAAGATCACTACTTCGGGTCTATTCCGGAAAGAGTATACGCTTATATGCGAGACTTTGAAACAGAATCTTATAAATTGGGAATTCCCCTCCGTACAAGGCATAATGAAGTAGCACCTGCCCAGTTTGAGTGTGCCCCAATCTTCGAAGAAGTAAGTGTGGCCGTGGATCACAACTCCCTGCTGATGGATGTAATGGAAAGAGTAGCCCGCCGTCATAACCTGAGAGTATTATTACATGAAAAACCATTTGCCGGGATTAATGGTAGTGGTAAGCACAATAACTGGAGTATGGCCACCGACACAGGTGTTAATCTCCTGGCTCCTGGTAAAACGCCCAAGACCAACCTGATGTTCCTTACCTTTTTTGTGAACACCATTAAAGCAGTACATGATTATGCTGATATACTAAGAGCGTCTATTGCCTCTGCACCCAATGACCACCGGCTCGGTGCCAACGAAGCACCACCGGCTATCATTTCTGTTTTTATAGGCCAGTATCTTTCTAAAGTATTGAATGATGTTAAAGAAAGAGTATCTGATAAAATGGATGAAACCGATGAGAGCCTGCTGAAGATCGATATACACAAAAGCATTCCGGAATTGTTGATGGATAATACAGACCGTAACCGTACATCGCCCTTCGCATTTACCGGCAACAAATTTGAGTTCCGTGCGGTGGGTTCTACGGCCAATTGTGCCAACCCGATGACCGTACTCAATACCATTATGGCAGATACACTCAGGCAGTTCAAAAAAGAAGTAGATGAACTGATCAGCAAAGGCGAGAAAAAAGAGATCGCTATCATGCAGATCATCCGCCAGTACATTGTAGCGAGCGAAAAAGTATTGTTTGAGGGAGATGGTTACAGCGACGCCTGGGCCAAAGAAGCCGAGAAAAGAGGATTGCCAAATATAAAAACAACACCGTTGGCTTTAGATGCAATGGTAACCGATAAGGCGAAGAAATTATTTGAAACAAATAAGATCTACAGTCACTCTGAACTGGAAGCAAGACATGAAATAGAATTGGAGAAGTATATCAAAAAAGTACAGATCGAAAGCCGTATCATGGGTGAATTGGCTACCAGCCACGTATTACCTGCTGCTATTCGATACCAAAACCTGCTGGCAAATAACATCAAAGGATTAAAGGATGCAGGACTGGCAGAAACTTCTTATAATAATCAAAAACAGATACTGGAAAAAATATCAGAGCATATCAATAAAACAAGTAACCTGGTAGAAAAAATGATCGAAGCCAGGAAGAGCTGTAACAATATGGGCGATACCAGGGCCAAAGCTATCGGCTACCAAAGCCAGGTAAAAGATACTTTCTTCGATGACATCCGTTACAATGTCGATAAGTTGGAGTTGCTGATCGATGACAGAGAATGGTACCTCCCAAAATACCGGGAGATGCTTTTCCTGAGATAATGATACCTGTTAACCTCTTTGTAATTAAAAAAACCGCCTTGTTTTGAACAAGGCGGTTTTTTTAATTCATTTATTGCCGGTACCTCTTCAATTATTAATTAGCCATAACCAGTTCTTCAAATTTTAGTACCTCTTTATAGCTAAAATATATCTTGCTGATTGAAATAAATAGTCACAGGTATAGGGAACATTTGGGTCAACTTAGTACCGAAATGCTACCCGCTACCATGAATAAACAGGAATGCTAGTCCCAAAAAAAACTATAAATAAGTTGATCATTCTTACTGTAATTATTGTATCTGCATTATGACAGGTGCTGCTGGAAGAAAAAACAATCCTGCTTCCGGGACCGTTTTTCCTCCATCCATACATGACTGCGTGTAAAAAATCGTATTGATTTTTTATATTTTATACTACTTTTAAATAATAGATATAATGTAATATGATCCTACTAAAATATAATGTTGCAATCTTTATTCTCAGTACCGGCCTGCTGATTGGATCCTGTACAGCAACAAAACCCACATCAACTGAACAGGCTACTGTTACGATACCAAAAGCTATGAGAGAATTCAGGGCAGCCTGGGTAGCTACTGTTGCTAATATAAACTGGCCCAGTAAACCAGGGCTGCCAACCTCCCAGCAAAAAGAAGAAGCCATAAAGCTGCTTGATTTTTTAGTGCAGCATAATTTCAATGCCGTGCTATTGCAGGTAAGACCGCAGTGTGATGCATTGTATAAAAGCGATCTCGAACCCTGGTCATATTATCTCACCGGTAAACAAGGCCAGGCACCTGCGCCATACTATGATCCTTTGCAATTCTGGCTTGAAGAAGCACATGCCAGGGGAATTGAACTGCATGTATGGTTGAACCCTTACCGGGCACATCATAAAGACGGGAAAGAGATATCCGCTACCTCCATTGTAAAGCAACGTCCGGAACTGGCTTTGTTGCTGAAAGAAGGTTACTGGTGGCTTGATCCGGCACAGCAGGGTACACAAGACCATTCAACCGCAGTGGTGATGGACCTCGTTAACCGTTATGATATAGATGGCGTTCATTTTGATGATTACTTTTACCCTTACCCTTCGTATAATGGCAATGCAGATTTTCCTGATACCACCAGTTGGAAAGCCTACCAGCAAAGTGGAGGCAACTTATCGAGAGGTGACTGGCGGCGGAATGCAGTCAATGTATTTATAGAACGCTTATATCAAAAAATCAAGTTGGCAAAACCCCATGTAAAATTTGGGTTAAGTCCTTTTGGTATCTGGCGACCCGGATATCCTGAATCAATAATCGGCTTCGATCAATATGAACAGTTATATGCTGATGCAAAACTTTGGCTGAACAAAGGATGGATCGATTATTTCACCCCACAGTTGTACTGGCCTATTAACAGAATCGGGCAAAGCTTTCCGGTATTACTTGGCTGGTGGGCCGGTGAGAATACGATGAAACGACATCTTTGGTCAGGCATCAGTGTTGGCAATGATACAAGTGCAAAAAATGTAAATGAGATCATGAGCCAGGTAATGATAAGCCGTGGTATGCTACCCGAAAGTAAAGGCATTGTGCATTGGAGTATTTCATCCCTTACAAAGAACCCCGCAATGGCAAAAGGAATCAAAGAAGGTCCTTACCGGCAGCAGGCATTAGTACCGGCGAGCCCCTGGCTGGATAGTAAAACACCAGCTGCACCGGAAGTCACGGTTACGTCGAATGGCAATGATGTAAAGCTTGACTGGATCCATACAGATGGAGCTGACGTATTTCACTGGGTAGTTTATTATACGTATGGCAATACCTGGAGCTACACAATATTGAGCGGGAAAGAAAGATCATTTACGATAAAACATTCTCCGGGTCAAAACACTGCTCAAATTGTTATTACCAGGGTGGCCGTGTCTGCGGTTGATCGTACTGGCAATGAAAGCAGCATCAAAGAAGTGGAGGTGAACAGGTAATTCTGAGGGGAAATAATGTTGCTATATCAATCCCCATTCAAGAGAAGACATTGTACTGTTCAAATTAAAAATCCCGGAGGTAATCCGGGATTAAATGATATAGCGTATTGTGGTCCTTTTTTACTTTAAATGAAACCCTTCAATAAACTTTGTATTAAAATCGCCGCTGCGGAAACGTTCATCCTGCATCAACTGGAGATGGAATGGAATAGTAGTCTTTACTCCTTCTATAACATACTCACTCAATGCACGGTACATAGTAGCAATAGCTTCCTGCCGGGTTTGTGCAATGGTGATGAGTTTACCAATCATAGAATCATAATAGGGAGGTATAACATAGCCGGCATACACATGACTATCAACCCGAACGCCATGACCACCAGGTTGATTAAGTGAAGTGATACGGCCGGGTGAGGGACGAAAATCATTGTAAGGGTCTTCTGCATTAATGCGGCACTCAATAGCATGATTGCGGGGAATATAATCATCACCGCTTATTTTTTCTCCCATCGCAATTTTAATCTGCTCTTTTATCAAATCGAAATTGATAACTTCTTCGGTAACGCAATGCTCCACCTGTATTCGGGTGTTCATTTCCATAAAATAAAAGTTGCGGTGCTTGTCCACCAAAAATTCCACCGTTCCCACACTTTCATAATTGATACAAGCGGCTGCTTGTTTAGCAGCTTCTCCCATCTTAAAACGGAGTTCATCCGTCATAAATGGTGAAGGCGATTCCTCCACTAATTTCTGATGACGGCGCTGGATAGAACAGTCCCTTTCACTCAGGTGACAAACCGTACCGTACTGGTCGCCTGCAACCTGTATTTCAATATGGCGGGGCTCTTCTACAAATTTTTCCATGTAGATACCATCATTCTTAAAGGATGCCGCTGCTTCTGCTTTTGCTGTATCGTAGGCCTTTTCCATCTCACTTTCCTCCCATACGATCCGCATGCCCTTGCCACCGCCACCCGCCGTTGCTTTTAAAATGACCGGGTAGCTCATGTCTTTTGCCAGGCCTTTTGCTTCGTCCACACTTTGCAATAACCCTGCGCCGCCGGGTATAACAGGTACACCGGCTTTGATCATGGTTTCTTTAGCGGTGATCTTATCCCCCATTGAACTGATCATATCCGGAGTGGGGCCAATAAATTTTATACCGTGGTCATTACATATCTGTGCAAATTTTGCATTCTCTGCCAGGAAACCATAGCCCGGATGAATAGCATCAGCATTGGTGATCTCGGCTGCAGCCATGATATGCGCTACATTGAGGTAGGAATCTATACTTGGAGGCTTACCAATACAAACTGCTTCATCAGCAAATTTTACATGCAGGCTATCCCTGTCGGCGGTTGAATAAACAGCAACAGTCTTAATGCCCATCTCTCTTGCAGTTCGGATGACACGAAGGGCAATCTCTCCACGGTTAGCTATTAATATTTTTTTGAACATTGATTTAGTTTGAAATGAAAAAGTCCATGGTTCATGATTCAGGGCTGCTTACGATGAACTACCAGCTATGAACACTGATTTTTTATGCTGGCTCAACGAGGAATAAGGGTTGGTCATATTCCACTGGCGAAGCATCTTCTACCAGCACTTTTACGATCCTGCCTTTAATTTCACTTTCTATTTCATTAAAGAGTTTCATGGCTTCGATGATACAAACCACGGTACCCGGGGTTATTTCACTTCCAACATCGACCAGGTTGGGTTTATCACTGGATGATTTGCGGTAGAAGGTACCGATCATCGGGCTTTTTACTGTGATCGTCGTTGCTGCCAAAGCTTCAGCAGGTTGTGATTTTTCAACCGGGGCAGCTGGTTGGTTACCCGCTGCTATTGCAGGTGCTGCTGCATAAACCGGTGCGGCCTGAACCGGTGCAGCAGATACAATCTGTGTTACATGTTCTTCTTTTTGTTTGATGGTGACTTTAAAGTCTTTCTGTTCGATTGTAAGCTCGCCTATATTCGATTTGTTGATCATTTTAACCAACTCCTGAATTTGTTTGAAGTCCATGTTTTTCAATTTAAAATAGTGTTTTGGTTTTTAAAGAGGAATCTTCCCGGTATGCCCGTAAGAACTGGCGGCTAAGGTAATGAAATCATTAAGACAAATTCAATGATTTTTTAGTGTTTTGGGGCTAAAAAAGGGCTAAAAAAAGAAAAATGGGCCCGATTTAAGTAAATCAGGGCCATTTTCACTTATATCAGACTATTGTTCTTTTACTCTTTCTACATACTCGCCAGTCTTTGTATTAATGCGGATCAGCTCACCTTCATTTACAAATAAAGGAACACCCAGTGTAGCACCTGTTTCCAATGTGGCAGGTTTTAAAGTGCGGGTAGCTGTATCTCCCCTCAACCCGGGCTCAGTATAAGTAACCTGCAATACAATTTTATCCGGCAGCTCAGCTCCCAGTATCTGGTCATTGTCAGTATTGATCATAACGCCTACCTCCTGGCCTTCTTTCAGGTATTGGGGAGCATCAATAGTTTCTGCCTGCAGAGCAACCTGCTCAAAAGTTTCGTTATCCATAAAATTATAACCGGTATCGTCCTTGTAGAGGAACTGATAATGACGCTTTTCCACCCGTACCGGGAAGATCGTATCACCTGAGTTCCAGGTCTTTTCGATTGAACGATTGTTATCAACCCCTTTTAATTTAGCCCACACTTTGGCAGCGGCCCGGGCCGTTTTATTCTCGCCAAATTCTACCACTGTATAAAGGCTGCCTTCCAGGTTTATGATCAAACCCCGGCTGATGTCTGAAGTATTCGCCATGATAATTTGAAAATTTGAAAATGAAACAATTTAAAAATTGAGGCCTGACTTTGCGGTAGCTTCATCCGGCGGGACGCAAAGATAAGGCAGCCATAATTGCTGACAAAAGGAAGCTTACAACAAGAACAGGACAAAAGAGGGGTAATGAACAGGTTCAGCCGCATACCTTTTCCCATATATCTTTGGGCAATGAAAAAAATAAACGCTGCCCTGATCAGTTTATTAATCACGACTGCTATGATGGCACAGAACGATTCGATCCAACCCCCCTATAAAAAATTCCCGATCTATCCTCCTGTAAAATTATTATTGCCCGACAATACCTCCTATTTTTCAAAAGCTGACCTGGATAAAAAATCACCGGTGATGCTTATGCTTTTCAATCCACAATGTGAACATTGCCAGCACGAAACAGAGGCCCTGACAACGCACATAGAAAATTTTAAACATATCCAGATCATTATGGCGACAAGCATGCCTTTTGATTCAATGATGGCTTTCCGGGAAAGGTATCACCTTGAGAAGTACAAGAATATTGTGGTAGGTCAGGATACCCATTATTTTTTATCCACCTTTTTTATGATCCGCAGCCTTCCTTTCCTGGCTTTTTACAATAAGAAAAAGGAGCTGATCTCTGTGTTCGAAGGTGGCATGCCTATGCACCTGATTCTAAAAGAATTTGAAAAATAAGGGAAGCTTTGATGGCGTTCTTTAAATGTATTGCACCGTTTAGCGCAGAAGGCGCAGTAAAATCAATTGCCGATCTTTTGCCTTATAATTTTTTCAGGATCGTTATCAGTGTCTTTTCCTCCGGTTGCAACCCTTTGAATTCTTGAGTTACAGTATCTTTTTTTACCGGCGCAGCTTCCAGCTTTCCCTGCGCATATAATTCCAGTAAAGCAGGATGTACATAATATTTTCTACAGACCGTGCGGCTATTACCCAGTTGCTCTGCCACCTTATCCAATACTTCAACCACCTTTTTCTTTCCCTCTGTTTCGGTTTTAAAGGCACCAACTTCCTGCAAGGCAACGAATGCAGTTACTGTACCGCGCCAGGTACGCAGATCTTTCGCAGTAAATTCGGCTTCTGCTATCTGTTTTATATAGTCGTTCACCATTCCCGAGTCAATTGACTGTCGTTTACCCTCTTCATCGATATACTGGAATAACTCCTGCCCGGGAATATCTCTGCACTGGTTGACAATCTTCGATAATTTTTTATTTTTTAAAGTAACACAATGCTCCACTCCTTTTTTTCCCCGGAAAGTAAATTTTATTTCTCCACCATTTATAATAGTATGCTTATCCTTCAGCGTAGTGAGCCCGAAGGATCCGTATAGCTTTTCATACACCTCGTTGCCGATCCGGATGCCTGTTTTTTCCATCAGTGTAATAACAGCAGCGAGCACTTTATTTTTGGGAAGACCTGGTAAGGCAAGGTCCTTCTTTACTTTTTTGCGAAGGATGGGTAATACTTTCCCCAATTCCAATAACCGAAAAAATTTCGTTTTATCCCGCACTTCGTTCCAGGACGAATGATAGCGATACTGTTTCCTGTTTTTAATATCCATGCCGGTAGCCTGCCGGTGACCATTCGACTGTAAACAGATCCACACATCCGTCCACGCAGGCGGAAGTACGAGCGAACGGATGCGTTGTAACTGTATTTTATCTTTTACTGTTTTATTATGGAACTTGTAAACAAACACTTTTCCGGCTTTTACCCTACTGATCCCTTCTTCATTACCATTAATATATACCAGCCTGGCTGCTTTGGCCGTTGCAACGGGATCGGGTCCCAAATCTTTCAATATATTTTTCTTAATCGGTGCAAGCTTCATAATGATGAAAAATTAATACCTATCGAAGAATAATTATTTTGACTCCCCTACAATTATATTTATACGGGTTATTAAAATCAATACAAAGAAAAAATACCTTCTGGTTATCTCCTACTCTTCATCCATAATTGTAATAATAGTGCCAATAAAAAAACAATGCCGCCTTGTCAAACCTGACCTTCCGCCAAAATAGCTTTCAGGAGGCGACCGAAACGGCCCGGCCAGCGAAAAAGGCTACCGGATAAGTTTTTTGGGGATATAGTCGTTAGATTTTGGAACTTTGACTTAATCATCCGCTCTGGTTATTGTTTGGGCCATTGAAATGGTACCAAAACCCCAAACCATTATCTTTGCCCAGCAAAACTACCTGCCAACTGGCAGGTATCTCCTCATATTATAAATTGTTTTTAATGAAAGTAACTGTTGTAGGTGCTGGTGCCGTAGGTGCAACCTGTGCCGATAATATTGCCCGTAAAGAATTGGCTACCGAACTGGTTTTACTTGACATCAAAGAAGGAATAGCTGAAGGCAAGGCCCAGGATATGATGCAGACAGCGACGCTGCTTGGTTTTGATACCAAAATTACTGGTAGTACCAATGACTACTCAAAAACAGCTGGTAGTGATGTGGTGGTTATTACTTCCGGCCTACCCCGTAAGCCGGGCATGACCCGTGAAGAACTGATTGGTGTAAATGCTGGCATTGTAAAAGGAGTGGTGGAAAATATTTTAAAGCATTCTCCCAACGCTATCATCATTGTGATCAGCAACCCGATGGATACGATGACCTACCTGGCATTACAATCAACCGGGTTACCTAAAAATAAAATCATTGGTATGGGCGGCACACTGGACAGCAGCCGCTTTAAGTATCAATTGAGCCAGCATCTTGGTTGTAGCCCGGCCGATCTGAATGCCGTGGTTGTAGGTGGACATGGTGATACAACAATGATACCCCTGATCAGACTGGCTACCTGGAACAGTGCCCCGGTAACTGATTTCTTATCGGCAGAGCAACAGGAGAAAATTGTAAAAGATACGATGGTTGGCGGGGCCACTTTAACTGCATTGATCGGAACTTCTGCCTGGTATGCACCAGGTGCTGCCGGGGCAGCGCTGGTAGAAGCAATTGTACGAGATGAGAAAAAATTATTTACCTGCTGCGTAGCATTGGATGGGGAATATGGTCAGAAAGATATTTGCCTGGGTGTTCCGGTCATCATTGGTAAAAACGGCTGGGAAAAAATTCTTGATTTCAAATTGAACGAATCAGAGCAGGCGGCTTTTAATAAAAGTGCTGACGCAGTAAGAAGTATGAATGATGTGTTGAAAACCCTGTAAAAAAAATCAGACATCTATTTATAAAAACCGGCTATCAAAAATAGCCGGTTTTTTATTTTACTTCTATACATATCTGCTGTTTTGTAATTTGTACCGATTTCTTCATTTTACTATGATCCCATTCTACCACACCTGATAAATTCCCTGCGTAAGAATTTACATTTTTAAATCAATTGATTAATCCCTGCCAAAAAAACTGAAAGATTAAAGCTTCGTATCCAGCCATACGGGGTAATTGGTGGTTCAAAACCAATATGCATGATTAGTTTTTTTACAAAAAATTTTTGAATGGAATTTTAACGGGTATCCAGGGTATCCGGATGCGCCCCGCCAAATGCCGGCTGTGATAAAAGATATATTAATACCATTTAGACATTAAAACGACCCTGTCGCCCTAAGCAGTTTACTATGATTAAATCGAAGGGAAGTGAGCTTTATAAGTATATTATTAAAGTCAAAGCGGTATCAGCTATATTCTCTTTCTCTCTTTTATTTCTCCGGGCGACAAAAAATACGCCTCGCACAGCATAAAAGGAGCTAAAAGAGAAATACAAATCATACCATCCCTTTAGCTATTAAAAAAAGATGTCGCCCTCCTTTTCCAGATTATTTCTGGGAGCTGGCCGAGAGTGTAATAGTAAAGTCTAAGCCGTATAACCTGTATTGATTTGAAGCTTAGAAAAAGTACAGAATATACCTTTTCTTCTCTTTTACAATATCCTTATAAGGCGAATAGACAAGCTATCACTTTTACCTTACCATACAATAACAGAATCGAAAAAGCCGGCCCTCAAAATCAAAAGGGGTCGTGGTTTTTGTAATATCTTTTATAGAAGTAGCCCTGATCTTTGCTGTGTCCAATTCAAATTTCCGGAAATTGGTGCTGAAATAAAGTGTACCTCCCTCTTTCAATCCCTGCAGGCAATCATTGATCAGCCTTGCATGGTCCCGCTGAATGTCCAGTATATCTTCCATTCGTTTACTGTTACTAAAAGTTGGCGGGTCCATGATGATGATATCAAAATGACCGGGCGGTATTTTCTTCAGGTATTGTAGTACATCAGCATGAATAAATGTGTAAACTGTACTGTCTGCAAAGCCATTCAGGGCCATGTTTTTTTCTGCCCAGTTTAAATAGGTTTTCGACAAATCAACGGTTACTACTTCCCGGGCTCCTCCTGCTGCCGCATACACCGAGAAAGAACCGGTATAAGCAAACAGGTTCAAAACCTTTTTTCCTGCACATTCCTCCCTCACCAGTTGACGGGTGACGCGGTGATCAAGAAATAAACCGGTATCGAGATAATCTCCCAGGTTGACGATAAACTTCAACCCATTTTCTTCCACGACCAATTCGTGTTGCCCGCTGATCCCGGTGGCGGGTCCTTCATTATATTTCTGGTATTGTCCCAGCCTTCCCGGCTTTCGTTGCCGGAGTTTCAGAAAGATACTATCCTTACCCACGGATAAAACTCCGGCGATGAGTTCCAGGCTCTGTTCCATCCACTCATCATGCTGCTCATCCGTCATACCATGATATCGTTTATACTCGGCGACATATAATTTATCGCCATAAAACTCAATACAGAGCGGGAATTCCGGCAGATCATGATCATACACCCGGTAACAGCTGATCCCCAGCCGCCGGGCGTGCTTGCCCAAATGGCGGAAAACCTTAGAAAGCCGGTTCCGGAACATTAATAATTTATCCGTGGTCAAGGACTGGTAATTTTTTACGAAATTAGCTGTTTCATTTATGTATGCAATTGTAGATATAGAAACAACCGGAGGATATGCAGCTCAAAATGGTATTACAGAGATATCTATACATGTATTTGACGGCAGCACCGTAACAGAGAAATTTGAAACACTGATCAATCCCGGTCAGCCCATTCCGTATTACATCTCTGCCATGACAGGCATTACCGATAAAATGGTAGCGTCTGCACCATCCTTTGATAAAGTGGCCGAAAAGATCTACCAGCTGTTGCAGAATAATATCTTTATTGCCCATAATGTCAACTTTGATTATTCCTTTGTCAAAAGCCATTTAAAAGAAGCCGGTTATGAGCTGGATGTAAAAAAATTATGCACGGTCAGGCTTAGCCGTAAAATATTCCCGGGCTTTCCCTCTTACAGCCTGGGCAAATTGTGCCAGTCATTGGGAATTACAATCCATGACCGCCACCGGGCCGGTGGTGATACAGCGGCTACGGTACAATTATTTCAACTGCTTTTGCAAAATGATAAAGAACAGCATTTGCAAAAAAGCCTGCAGCGAAATTCAAAAGAATGGATATTGCCACCCAATGTTCCGAAAGAACATTTTTTACAACTGCCTTACACACCCGGTGTGTATTATTTTCACAATGAAAAAGGCAAAGTAGTCTATGTAGGCAAGGCAACCAATATCCGTTACAGGGTCAACAGCCATTTCAGTAATAATTCGGAAAGCAGGCAAAAGCAAAATTTTATGCAGCATGTGCATGCCATCAGCTTTCAAAGCTGTGGTACGGAAATGATGGCCTGTATATTGGAATCCGCAGAAATAAAAAAGAGATGGCCTGTTTTTAATTCCTCGCAAAAAAGATGGGAAGATGTGTATGGGATTTTTCTATATGAAGACCAGAAGGGATATCAACGACTGGCCATTGATAAGAACAGGAAAAGACTAACGCCTGTATATACTTTTCACTACCTCGTGGATGGCCATGCTATTATTCGCAAACTGATTAAAGATTTTTCACTCTGCCCAAAGCTATGTTTTATGCAAAAAGACCCGGGCCCCTGCGAAGGCATTCAGGAAGGATATTGCCAGGGAGCCTGCCAGCAACAGGAGCCCGCTGAAAAGTATAATGAGCGGGTAGAACAAGCCTGCGCCTCACTGCGTTCACAACCCAGTTTTGCCATTGTTGATAAAGGCATGAATGGAGATGACCAATCCTGTATATTGGTATGGGAAGGAAAATTCTATGGGATGGGATACCTTCCTTCCACAACAACTATCCACAATCCGGAAGAACTTAAAGAGCAGCTCACAGTGTATAAAGAGAACAGTTATATCCGAAACCTGCTGAAGGGCTATGCGGCGAGGTTTCCCTCCAAAATAAAATTTTTTGACCAGGTAACGTTTTAATCCAGCCAGCCAAAGTTTTCAGTAAAAGAAGCGGGGGTCAGATTGTCAATATCCTCCTGCGGAAGCACCGTCAATTTACGGGTGGCCCCATTCATCCAGGCAATATCAACAGTAATAATTGCCGCTACTGTTTCAATATTCTTTTTAATTTCATGCCGGATGGTAAAACGTGAAAAATCTCTTCCCGATTTTAACAACTGCATATCTACAGTAACAAAATCATTGAGCCTTATCTCCTTACGGAAAATACATTCCGCCCGGAAAATGATGGGCCCGGTTTGCAACTGCTGCATTCGCTTCCACGTCAACCCTTTGGAATTTAAAAATTTCAGCTGGCACATAGCACCTCAATCATAATAAACCGGGTGACGCAGGTGAAAATCAGGGTCCGGGTCAGACCATCGAACCTGCACCGGCATTGAAAAAATTTCCCTGTTTTCTGAATTTGAAGTAACACGAAATTAATTGATTGAAGGTATCTGAATTAGCTTTTAACTTGTATTTTTGCCAACTTAATTTATAGTCAATATGAAGAAAATAATCTTATCCCTTATGCTGCTGGCCGGTATCGGTATACTGAATGCCCAACCTCCTAAGACTGTTACAAAACCTGTTACAAAACCTGTTGCAAAACCCGTTATAAAACCCGTTGCAACGCCTGTAAATATTCTGAAAACAAATATCGACTCGGTGAGTTATGTGCTTGGTGAAATCGCCGCATTTAACCTGGTACAGCAGGGACTGGGAGATATCAAGATCAATAATAATGTTTTTTTAAGGGCTGTAACGGATATCCTAAATAAGAAAAAAACATTGCTGGATGATGTAACGGCCAATGCCTGCCTTAGTAACTATATGTCAAAGGCGCAGGAAGAAAAATCAAAACCAACTATCGAAGCAGGACAAAAATTTCTGGCGCAAAATAAATTGAAAGCCGGGGTTAAGACCACTTCTTCTGGTTTACAATACGAAATAATAACTGAAGGAACAGGCATTAAGCCAACAGCGCTTGATACTTTTGTTTGCCATTACAGGGGAACATTACTGGATGGAACAGAGTTCGATGCTTCGTACAACCGCAACCAGCCATTAACCATGGGCGTAAGCCAGGTGATCCGTGGATGGACCGAAGGCCTGCAGTTGATGCCTGTTGGTTCAAAATATAAATTTTACATTCCATATGAAATTGGTTATGGCACTATGGGACAGGGACAAATACCCGGTGGCGCCATGCTGATATTTGATGTAGAATTACTGGAGGTAAAGAAAAAGCAGTAAGCTTTATTGCAGGTTTCCTTTCATTTGCTTGATCTGGTGGCGGGTTCCCAGCATGATCACTTTCATTCCGGGAACAACAATCAGGTCATCCGACGGATTGATAATAAACTTCCCCGCGGGGTCTTTGATCCCAATGCAGTTGACACCTGAGCGTTCCCAGTTTTCGATATCACCGATCGTCTTTCCTTTCAGGCTTTCCGGCAGGTCCTCATAATTCAGCGATTCCATGTGGATGGACTGGCCCTGCTCTCCGGAAATGATATCAATAAACTCGACCACTTCAGGTTTGGATACCAGGGTAGCCATATGGGTGCCCCCGATCCGGTCGGGCATGATGACATTATCAGCCCCTGCCTTTTTCATTTTGGGAACCGAGCTGGCTTCTGAGGCCCGGCTGATGATCTGCATGGAAGGATTCAGCCCCCGTGCAGAAAGTATGATAAAAACATTTTGTGCATCTACCGGCAAGGTGGTGATCAGAGCCCGGGCCCTTTCTATACCCGCCAGTCGCAACATGTCATCGTCGGTACCATCGCCTTCCAGGTGCAGCATCTTCTCCCCTTCCGCTACCATTTTTTTCATCAGGCGTTCATCCTTTTCTATTACAACAAAAGGCACATCATGAACCCGAAGAATCTGGGCAGCCTGGTGACCGTTGCGGCCATAGCCACAAAGAATAACATGGTTCTTTAAACTGGCAATATCTTTCATAAGCCTGCGGGTTTTAAAATATTGATTGATCTCCCCGCTTACCACAAACTGGGTAATGCGGGTAATGGCAAAAGCAAAAGTGCCCCAACTGGTAATCAGCATAAAAATGGTAAACCATTTGCCCGTTTCGCTCAGGGGCACCACTTCACCGTAGCCTACCGTGGTAATGGAGATAGTAGTCATAAATAAAGCATCGAGAAAAGAAGCGCCTTCAATGGCCATATAGCCCACAATACCAACGAGGATGATAACCTGGAGAATAATAAAGGGTTGAAGCAGCCTGAAAGTGGACTTATTCAAGTCAGTTAGGTTTGGTATAAAAATAAATAAGGAAATCAAGTAATGCCAATTTATTTATTGGGCACAAAAAAAGGGGACGACCAAAAGGTCATCCCCGGGAGGTTAATTAAAAACCCCTGAGCATTTATCGTTTATTCACTACGATCTTCTCCACAGTCTGTTCACCAGTTCCTGGAATCACAATCCGGAGACTGTACATACCTGGTGTCAGGTTATCAATAGTAATATTGTTTGAAGTAACTCCCTTCATTTGTTTGATGGTTCTGCCAGCCATATCATTTACAGAGATATCGCGGCTAACATTCCTTTCTTCAAACACGATGTTTACTCTGCCATCGTTGCTTGGATTAGGATAAATGATGGTTTGACCTTTTTGACCATCTCCACGAACTGAACGTACTTCGCTGAATTTAGATTTAGCATCCAGGTCAATCTGCTTGATACGGTATTGCGTAATGCCTTTGGCATTGTTCAGATCAATAAACTGGTAGCTAAGGTCAGCAGCACTGTTACCGCTGGTTGCCTGTGAAGCAACAAATCCAACCTTTTCCCATGTGCCATTGATATTTCTTTCAATGTCAAAGCCACTGTTGTTGATCTCGGTTGAAGTTTCCCATTTCACCAGCACAGTAGATCTGCTACGGGTAGCTGTGAATGATTTGAAGCTAACTGGCAGAGAGATACAGCCATTTGGAATGAACACAACTTTATCAAAGCAACCGCGTTTGGTTTTGTAAATTAAATATGTATAGGCTGATTCGTTGATACGGAAAGTATCCAGGGGATTTGTAACATTGAGTATTTGTTTCGTCCTTTGGAATATATCATTACCACCTTGTACACCTAATGGTGGTAAATCATAGAACAGTTGTACATCAACTGGAAAATCATCCACTAATGATGCATTACCAATGAGACCTGTTATATCAAAATTAAGAACAGAAAAAAACGGAGATTGACTAACATTACAGCGCAGTAATTCAGAAGTAATTAAAGAGCCAGTTGCAGAACCAGTAGGGCCATTGGAACTTCCCGGAGTATGCTCAGAACTGGAAGAAGATTTTTCCCAGGCACCACATCTTCCGTCTGCTGTACGATTATATCCATTATCTGTACCAGCAGCTGAATTGACTTGCTCCATTGCACCCAACGTGTTCCAGTTGATCGTGAAGTTTGCGCAAACATTTGAGTTGGCAGTCGTAAGGTTAAGCGCTGGTAATGTAGTAATGATAGGATCTGTAGTTGCGCTTGTACCACCTAAAAACCCGTTATTAAATGCGCCATTTACAAATATCATAGCAGAATAGTTAAATCCGCCACCACCTTTGTTATTGAAGAAATCCAGCAGACCAACAGGATCTGGATCTTGTACCCATGCGCCACCATTTACACGCCATTTTGTTACTTTGCCGGAAGCTGGCATTGCATTCCAGTTGAAATTAGGAACTTTATTAGTGCTGCCCTGGGCTGTAAATGGATTAGAAGAAGCACCCACCATGTATCTGTTTGTAAAACCGGTAGTTACGTTGGGGAGATCCATAACATAAACTCCCTTATTAGTACCACCTAAATCATAATAAGATACCAACGTCCAGCAGTCTACATTATCGCCAATAGGGAGTGTACCGGCATAATACAATTCGAAAAATTCTTTAGTGCCACCACTGGGTTCCACATACAATTCATTCAGTATGGTCTGGCTTTTGCCGACCAGTACAAGGCTGAAAAGGCCTAAGGAAAGTAAAATCTTTTTCATGCTTCAAGGTTTTTTTAATTAATAAATAGCTTTACACGTTTACGAATAGCCCCGTTAGGGCTTTGGTTATATGATGAGATATATCATCCTGTTTTACAGGTGATCCATGGGATACACGGCTATTTAGATAGGAGGGATTTCTGCAGGTTTTACAGAAATAGTATAAAGGATGTTTAGTAACCCTTCAAGAGAGATTGGATAGAATTGGTTAAAGCCTGAATCATACGATTCTTACTTTGATGCCCGGAGTTTCCGTAAATGATGACTGGATTTGTCGGTTGGCTTTTCGAAGGGGGTGGTTTAGAAGGATTGATAGGTATCAATCGGCGACTAAAGTAAAACATGATTTAAAAATATGCAAGCTTTTGCAAGTTTTTTTTAAAAATTAATTTCCCGCGCTAGTCAAATAGCTTGCTAAACTTTTGGTTTTCAGCAATATTTGACATTCTCAACGTTAATAACTTTATTAAATTTGTTGTTGAAGTTCGAATAAAATAAAACCATCCAACAACGGCACAAAACCACAAAGAGGGTAAAATAAGCTGTGTTTTCTTTGTGTTCTTAGCATCTTTTTGGGGATTGAAACTTAAACAATACCTTTTTTTGCGATTCTTTTCGTTTTTCTATGGTTTTCTCTTTGCGGTTAATTTTTAGCATAGAATGAATACCTGCCTGAAGGCTAAGCAGGTGGTTAGCAAAGAATACGCAAAGCAGGGTGTAATTACGGGAGCAGCATTTCATAAAAAAGGGGACGACCAAAAGGTCATCCCCGGGAGGTTAATTAAAAACCCCTGAGCATTTATCGTTTGTTCACTACGATCTTCTCCACAGTCTGTTCACC
>JAWXCO010000217.1:0-5986 GCA_034408705.1 Bacteroidota bacterium | reverse complement strand
GTGGTTATCAAAATCAGAAAATCTCGCGTCGGCCTTTAGAAAAATTGCTGAAAGAATTTTGGCTTCTGTTGCGATCAAATCATCTTCGAATTCTTCATCATCTAATTCTCTTTGTAGTAGAATAATAATTTTATTGGAGAGTTCTATTTGTTTTTCAATGCTATCATCACTTGAAATTAGATTTAAAGCTAGCCTGATAGTATCACTTAGGTATTGAGAAAAAATTCTCGCAGCTTCTTTTTTATCAATTGCAGTTTCTTTTATATAAAAGGAGTTTCGGTCTAAGTTGTTCAGCTTAGTCGAAATCAATTTATTTATGAGTTGTTCATAGAGCCCTTGTTGTGTCATAATCTAGTCTTAAAAATTGTCTAACAACGCAATGTCGGCTGTTGCATAGTTCGGAAAGTACAATTCTTCTTTTACCCACAAACGTTGCCCCTGCTTCATATTAGATTAACCATTTGAAAATAGATATTGCTTGTCGTTCTTTTTGTGTAAATAATCAAAATCCTCATCGTATTGCATAACAAATTCAACTTTACAGTGATGGCAAAAATGCACCTTTGTCGTATCCTTGGTATGGGATAAATCTAGAATAATTTCAGGTCTTGCGGAACAGAACGGACAGGTAGTAGGTTGGTCTGAGTAAATGTATGTTTCAGAATAAAGACTCATTACGATGCTATTTTTAATTTGTAAGTTGATCAAAGACATCGTTTAAATGCGTAACAATATTATTGGTTAGATATTCTTAATGTTGCTGTATGATGCCATTTCTTGTTTAAGTGGTATTCAATTTTTTACACAATATGCTTATTTTTTCATATAAACGTTGCCCAATGGTAAGACTTTCCAACGGCTGCTTATAAGATGTTCATTTGCCATTTTATCCCGCTCTTAGCCTGCAGCCACTACCATCGCATCTTCCTTCCCATGCTTCACCACGAACCACCCGGTTACAACAACACTGAGAATAAAATAAGCAGCCAGCATATAGTGGACAGCCGAAAGGTAACTACTGGCGCCAAACCAATCACCCTGCGAGTAAATGAAATAAAACCCAAGTCCGCTACGCAACGCTTCCCAGATAATAGCATAGCGGCTGCGGTCCATCAATTCGGTAAGGGCATACACCGTTAAAAAGATAAAACCTGCATACCATAAAATATAATTTTTGTCAAGCGCATTCATAGTAGCAATGCTTCCAAAAAGGTAGCTTACAAATAGCAAAATGATAATGGTTTGCGCCCAGGTCCAGGCATTGAATGCGCCAGATGTCCTCGTATCATATTTTTCGAACTGGTAAACATCTTCAATTTTATACACCGGGTATTTGGCCGCTACATCCGCCGGGCGGTAACCGGTAGGCTTAAACCATAAGAGAAATTTATCTTTCCAGCTGTGGGTTCTCCAGGCATCTTTGATCAGCAACCATACATGCTGGAAATTGATCTTGATCGGGTTCCAGGTCCTCACCGGCCGGGTAATACCATAGACCGGTGGCACATCCGGCAGTTCTTCCTGGAAAGTGCCAAACCATCTATCCCAGAAAATAAAGATCTGCCCGTAGTTCTTATCAATATACTGCGGGTTAATAGCATGGTGCACCCGGTGATGCGAAGGGGTTACGATGATCTTTTCCAAAAAACCCATTCGGTTGATATGCTGGGTGTGGTACCAGAACTGGGCAAATAAATGCAAAGGAGCGATCACGGCTATGACTTCTTCAGGCACGCCAAGTACAGCAGCAGGTAATAAAAAGATCGCAAAAGTCTTTACAATGGCGGAGATACTTTGCCGCAGAGCACAGGCAAGGTTAAATTCTTCACTGCTATGATGCACAATATGGCCATTCCAGAAAAAATTGGTGACATGTTGCAGGCGGTGTACCCAATACCCCGCAAAGTCCAGGGCAATAAAGGCAATAATATAGGTAAGGATCTTGTTGGGTACTTCCGTTACCGCTAAGGCCCCCAGGAAAAAAGGGTAGGCTAATACGATAAAATACAAACCGATCACATCTTTGGTGACATTGGTAACCCCACTGGTCAGGCTGCTCACCATATCCATATTGCGGATGGTGTCTTTGCCCTTCCGCCAACCATACCATTTTTCAAAAAGTACCAGTCCGAGAAAGGCTGGCATGGCGATGAGTAGTATCTTTCCGTAAGTTTCCATGATGGCAAGTAATAGATGGCTAATTTACAAAAACCTGGTGATTAGCCATGAAAAAGAAATACAGGTTTGGCCACAGATTACACAGCGTAGAAATACAAACAACAGATGCACAAATTAATTGTAAAAACCAGCAAGCTATTATTAATTTTTATGTTATGGCTGGCATTTGCCACACAGGCACAAACTGACCAGTCCTGGCAGATGACTGGGTTTGTAAAGCCGGCGTTTAATCCAATTATGCAGGCGGATTCTTCTTTCACTTTTTTTGATCCTGTAAAAAAGGAAAAGGTGCAATGGCAAAAGGCAGATGTGTTTAACCCGGCCGCTATTGTGCGGAAAGGCAAAGTGTATATTTTATTCCGGGCAGAAGATATACCGGGTACGGCTATTGGTATGCGTACTTCCAGGATTGGTTTGGCGGTAAGTAAAGATGGGGTTCATTTTACTAAAATGAAAAACCCGGTATTATATCCCGACAGCAGTGCTTTTATGAAATATGATTATCCGGGTGGTTGCGAAGATCCGCGGATTGTAGAAAAAGAAGACGGTACTTATATTTTATTATATACCAGCTGGAATCGGGATGTGGCAAGATTAAGTGTGGCTACTTCAGCGGATTTAGTTCACTGGAAAAAACACGGCCCTGCTTTTACAAAAGCATACAATGGAAAATTTTTAAATGTGTGGAGTAAATCTGGTTCCGTAGTAACAAAACTGGTGAATAAAAAAATTATAGCTGCCAAAGTAAATAACAAATACTGGATGTACTGGGGCGAAAACCCGATGTACATAGCTTCATCAGAAAACGGTATTGACTGGACACCCATTGTAAACGATCAACAGGAATTGTTGGTGGCAATGGTACCCAGGGAAAAAAAGTTTGATAGTCACCTTACTGAACCCGGTCCGCCGGCATTGATTACAGAAAGAGGCATATTGTTATTATATAATGGAAAGAATATTGAGAATGAAAAGGCTGATCCGGCTATTCCCAGAGGAACCTATTGCGGCGGCCAGGCTTTATTTGCTTTGGATAACCCTGCTTTATTATTGGAACGCTGCGACAATTATTTTATTAAACCGGATCTGCCGCATGAAATAAAAGGACAATATAAAGCCGGAACTACTTTTGTGGAAGGACTGGTTTTCTTTAAAGGGAAATGGTTTTTATATTATGGTACGGCAGATAGTATGGTGGGGGTAGCAATAAAAGATAAATAAAACATGAAATATATTTTTAAATGTATAGCTGCACATACCTGTGGCAACCCGATGCGGCTGTTAAAGGAAAGTGGGCCGCAATTGCAGGGAAAAACATGCGTGAAAAGCAACAGCACTTTTTAAATAATTAGACTGGATAAGAACCGGATTAGTGTTTGAACCAGGGGGGCATGATATGATGAGGGGTTCTAAACGCTCCAGGAGTTGAATCTTATAAAATAAAACGAACTACTCAACTCCCCAAAGGTTTAATTTTGGGAATGGGGTCAGGAAGAATGAAATAGTACGCTAATTAACTTAAAAAATAGTATGAGAAAGCCTGTTTTATGTTGTTTTTCTTTTCTCGCCTTCGCCATAGCAACAACCGCTCAAACCCCGGCCAGCCAAAAGCTGTCGGCCTTTAAAAAGCAACAACAATTATTACAACAGTCGCCGTACAAGAACCTTCAATGGAGACTGACTGGTCCGGATACCCGCAGCGGCCGATGTACAGATGTGGCGGGCGTTACGGGCAATCCCAATATCATGTATGCAGCTTTTGCTACCGGTGGACTATGGAAAACAACAGATGCAGGAAATAGCTGGCAATCCCTATTTGATAAGGAAGCTACTTTGTCCATTGGCAATATTGCAATTGCCCCTTCTTATAATAATATTCTCTACGTAGGAACCGGTGAAGCAAATATTTTCCGGGCCTCCCTGCCGGGCATAGGGATGTATAAATCGACCGATGCAGGAAAAAGTTTTACACCTATCGGGTTGGAAAGTACCGGGACCATTGCCCGTGTACTGGTTCATCCAACTAACCCGGATAGGGTTTATGTGGCAGCCACTGGCAACGAATGGACATATAATAAGGACCGGGGTGTGTACCTGACTCAGGATGGAGGCAGGACCTGGGAAAAAATATTATACGAAAGCGAAAAAAGCGGTTGTGTCGACCTCGTGATGGATCCTGTTGATCCGAACACCTTATATGCTTCAATGT
Organism: Bacteroidota bacterium; assembly: GCA_034408705.1. Taxonomy (GTDB): domain Bacteria; phylum Bacteroidota; class Bacteroidia; order Chitinophagales; family Chitinophagaceae; genus JJ008. The sequence goes on along the minus strand of JAWXCO010000217.1, from coordinate 1,599 downwards.
GGAACCGGATCCGCCGCCGCTGGAGTGATCCCGTACCCGAAGAGGGGGATTATATCTATAAAACAACTGACGGTGGTAAGAGCTGGAAAATTATCGATAAGGGTTTGCCCGATACAAAAATGACCGGAAGAATTGGCCTGGCGGTGTCGCATTCCAATCCCAATGTCCTTTATGCTTTTGTGGACGACCACAATAAAAAAAGAGATCCCAACCCCGGAGAAATTGACAGCTATGAAAGAAAAGTACAGAAAGTAGTGATTGGCGGCGCCATTTACCGCAGTAACAATAAAGGAGAAAGCTGGGAGAAGATGGGAGAGATACATGATTTCTTCAAACCATTCTCCGGTACCTATGGCTGGGTCTTTGGCCAGATAAGGGTGGATCCAAAAAATGAGAATGAGGTCTATGCCTTAGGCGTATCAATGGGCCGGTCGGAAGATGGTGGCAAGACCTGGAAACAATTCCGCCCTTCCGACAGGAGCAGTGAATGGATACACGGTGATAATCATGCCATGTGGTTTGATAAAGAAAATCCCGACCGGATCATTTTGGGAAATGATGGAGGTATAAGCACCACGATGGATGGCGGTAAAATATGGAATAATTTTTTTGATAAGATACCCACCACGCAACTCTATACGGTGACCTATGATATGCAAACGCCATTCAATGTGTTTGGTTCCATACAGGACGAAGGAACTTTCAGTGGCAGCAGCAACAATGTTTTCGGCAAGCAACAGGATACAACGCTTCGTAGCTGGGATTATGCACCCGGTGGCGAGGGCACACAGATACAGGTGGATCCCGGTAGTGCCAATATTGTTTATTCCAGCAGTTTTTATGGCCGGCTGATGAAAAGCGATATGAGCAAACCGGACAGTTTACAAAGCGACCGGATCAAAATGTTTGCGGTTGGCGCCATTGATTCTTTAAGGGGCGAATGGCTGGCGGGAACACTCTTGTCAAAATTTGACACGAAAGTTGTGTATCATGGTTTGCAGCATTTATATAAAACTGCCGATGGTGGAAATAATTGGACGATCATCAGTCCCGATCTTTCGTATAACGATCCATCCAGGATGGGAAAATATCCTTACCTGATCTATCACCAGGCCATCACGGCGATCGCTGAAGGAAACAAACAGGGTATCATCTATGCCGGTACAGATGATGGCCGGGTGTGGCTAACAAAGAATGATGGTGTGAACTGGAAAGAGATTAGTAAAGGCCTGCCATTTAATAAGCATGTGGCAAAGATCACCGCTTCTGTTTTCGATCCGGCCCGTGTCTATTTGGTATTGAATGACCGACGGCAGGATAATCATACGCCTTATTTCTACCGTTCGGATGATTATGGCGCCACCTGGATAGCAATAGCAGGGAATCTTCCCGCATCACCGGTGAATGTGGTCATTGAGCATCCTGATAATGCTACTATTATTTTTTGCGGAACTGATATGGGTGTTTATAAAAGTTCTCACCGTGGCAAACTCTGGGCGACGATGAACGGGAATATACCGGCGGCAGTTTCTGTGAATGATATGTTCATTCATCCGCGGGATAAAAAACTGGTGATCGGTACTTACGGAAGGGGGGTTT
>JAWXCO010000216.1:0-3318 GCA_034408705.1 Bacteroidota bacterium | reverse complement strand
TGAGGCGGGCCTGTCCGACTTCATTATAAATAATTAATTGAGATGAGGCGGGCCTGTCCGACTTCATTATAAATAATTAATTGAGATGAGGCGGGCCTGCCTGTTTTTATCTGGCAGAAAATTTAACCGCAGAGACGGGGAGCATGGAGCGACAAATACCACAGGCATTCTCAACTTTGCGTCGCTGCACCTCGGGGGTAAAAACTATAGGCATTAAAAAGATTGTTGGTCTGCTTAGCTATATAATAAATTATTAATTGCGTTAAAAGCGCCAGATGATTCAGCTTTAGTCTTTCAATCGTTCTTTAACAATGTTAAGATGGTGTTCTGTGTGGTAAATGGTGAAATAGGCCAGTTCACGGAGTGTGAGTTTACCTAATAAAGGATGCGGGGCAAGGTATTGATCCAGCTGCGGATCAGCCCATTGCTGCTGAATAGTGGTGCTTAATGTTTCCATTGCCTTATAATAACTGCGCAGGATATTTTCTTTTCCCCGGTTTTCCGGAACTGGCTTTGTATTAAATTGTCCACTTGCACGACCACCTTGTACCAATTTTAAATTATACTTTGCTACCAGTTCATCATAATTACGGGAAGGACGGTTGGGCTTACCAGTATATAAGCGCAGGATGAATTTAGGAAGACGATAGGCAAGCCTGGTCATATTGGCGGAGGTGATGAGGTGGGTTACATTTTGTGCCACCGACCATTTTTCGGCTGGTTGGCGGAAGAATTGTTCATGACTGATACCGGAGCAGCAAGAAGTAAATTCAGTTCCAGCAAGTTTCAGTTGCGCAAGGATCTCGTCTTTGGTTGAAATAGCGGGCATTGTTTATTTAAATTGGAATGTTCCTTCAAATACTTTTTCGGCCGGGCCACAAAGCCAGATATTCTCATACTTGTTATCGTCAATACGGTCAAACTCTACGGACAACATGCCGCCCAGTGTTTTTACTTCCACGTCATTAAAACCATTTTCGTTGTGATAACAGACAAGGGCTGCTGCTGTAACGCCGGTACCACAGGAAAAAGTTTCATCCTCAACGCCCCGCTCATAGGTGCGTACGATTATTTTATCCACCTCCGGCAATTGTTCTGTAAAATTTACATTGATCCCTTCTTCTTCAAATTCTTTGCTGTGCCGGATCTCACTACCTTTTTTAAAAACATCGATATCCATCACATTGGTCACCATTTTAATATAATGAGGGGAGCCGGTGTCTACAATAAAATCATTATGAAAGCGACGGATCGTTTTTACATCTTTCATTCTCAGGGAAATGGTGTTATCCATATCTATTTCAGCTTCGTGCACCCCGTCTGAAGCGAGAAAGCGGTAAACATCGCGATGGATACCCAGGTCGTAGGCAAACCTGGTCATACAGCGTCCACCATTACCACACATGCTTCCTTCTTTGCCATCGGCATTATAATATTTCATCTCGAAATCAAAACCCGTTTTTTCGTTTAGCAACATGAGGCCATCCGCACCGATACCAAAGCGGCGGTCGCAGAGTTGCTTGATCTGTGCGGTGGTCAGGGAAATCTCATTCTTACGATTGTCGGCGATTATGAAGTCGTTGCCGGTACCTTGATATTTGTGGAAATGTAATTTCATTTTGGCTAGTGGGGTTTGGCTAATGGCTAATGGCTACTGGGGTTTGGCGAGTGGCTAGTAGGGGGTAGGGATAAGTTATTAATCATTTTGCTTAACATTTTGAATGTTGATTCCAGGTGTTCTTCTAACTCTTTTACTTTTCCTTTAATGTAATAGTCAAGAATAATGGCTATTACAAGTTGTGTATCTAATTCTACCAATGAACTTCGTGAGATTTCGTAAAATCGCTTTTTTTCTTTTTTCGATATCCGTGAAGCACCTTCGGCTATATTACTGCAAACGGAAATCGCTGCACGCCGGATCTGTGAAACCAATATATAAAGTTCCTCTTTCGGAAATGTTTTTGTCTCTTTATAAATATCTCTCACCAGATTCATGGCTATTTTATAAACTTCAAGGTTTTTGTGTGATAAGTTGAGCATATAATTGTTTTTAGCTGCTCAATATCTATTCTTTACTTTTGGCATCAATGGGAAAATTCTAAAATATAAGCGTCTTTTCCCCACTCCCCACTCGCCCCTTCTTCCACTAGCCTACACTCTCTGAAAATATCTCCAAAAACTTAACGATCAAATTCTCCACCGTCGCTTTTCCGTCTTTGGAAAATTCTTTCTTTACCCGGTTTGCAACAATCGCATTCACGGCAAGACAATTATGCCCCAGCAATTTTCCCAATCCATAGATCGCGGAAGTTTCCATTTCAAAGTTAGTAATGCGGTGTTGTCCAAATTGAAAATCAGTGAGGCGGTTCACGAAATTAGGATTACTGATACCGAGCCGCAGTATTCTCCCCTGGGGGCCATAGAAACCTGGGCAGGTAACGGTAATGCCCTGGTGAAAATCTTTTACGAAGTGTTTGATTAAGGAAGCAGCCCCACTGCTGATATAAGGATTGCCGATCTGGCCATGAATCTGTGTATGCGTTACGAAGGATTGCAGCAACTCTTTTTCCTGGTCGTTTTGTTCATGACGGTAAAAGTTCAACAGATTATCTACTCCCAGTCCATGGGTGGATGCCACAAAGCTATCAACGGGTATATCTGCCTGCAAAGAACCGGAAGTGCCGATCCTTACAATGTTCAGTGATTTGAGTTCTTTTTTTATTTCCCGCGTTGTAAAATCAATATTGACGAGGGCATCCAGTTCGTTAAGTACAATATCTATATTATCAGGGCCGATACCGGAAGAAAGAACGGTTAGTCTTTTTTGACCTACGTGGCCGGTATGCGAAATAAATTCCCGGTGTTGTCGCTTAACTTCAACCGAGTCAAAATGTTTGCTCACTTCTGCTACCCGGTCGGGATCACCCACAGTAATAACGGTACCAGCTATTTCCTCCGGCCGGAGGTCGAGGTGATAAATCGCTCCGCGGGGATTGATAATTAATTCTGATTCAGCGATCCGGCTCATTATTGATAATTTAAGTAAACCAAAATTGGCTAAAAAACCTATATTTGCCCCTTTAGGTCTTCAAATCTAAAGTCTTAATTTCGAAAAATAAAATAGGGTCCTTTGGCCGAGTGGCTAGGCAAAGCTCTGCAAAAGCTTCTACAGCGGTTCGAATCCGCTAGGGACCTCTGAAAAGGATCACTATTGTGGTTCTTTTTTTATTGAATAGAATCTTACTTTGATAATTGTAATGCTTCTTGAGCCAGGTGGCATAGTCCGCCGCGGCGGATCTGCAAAAGCTTCTACAGCGG
>JAWXCO010000215.1:0-43756 GCA_034408705.1 Bacteroidota bacterium | reverse complement strand
TTGGTACCTGCCTGCAATGGCGTTAAATCGTAGAATAGTTTACCGCAGTGATGCAGAGGCGCAGGTTTATTCAACAGCTTCCAGGGTTAATAATTTTATCTTGCTCGCAAAGACCCAAAGATGCTACGAATGCATTACGACTTAGCGTCTTGGCGTGCAATTTGGTATTTGCTTTCGCTATTCCCCCTGTGGTTAAGGCTATAATTTTCTGGCGGGAGGGCTTTACGCTGCCAGGACTTACCGTATCATAAGACCGGCCGGATCCTTTACAAATAAATAAGAATCACTCTCCACAAAATCGTTGGCCTGTACCTCTACAGCTACCGGCATTCCATCCTTAAAGGAAAACTTGGCCGGGTAAATACCATAACCTATGTTGGAGTAAGTCATCCGGAACTCGTTGTTATCCATGTATTCCATATAACCGATCAGGTCTGGATGCTGTTGAAAACGGCAAATGAGCATAGTACTGCTTTTGCTGATCGTTATCCTGCCATATACCGTATTAAAATAATCACCGGTAAAATCTTCTAACTTATTGCCGGGCATATTTTTTTTATCTGTTCTTGCTTTTAACGATGCAACCTGCTCGTCCACTTCTTTTTTACCCTGTGTATATAAGCCCCATTGAAATCTGCCTCTGTCGGTGTATGGCACACCGAGATAAGCATCCAGCAACTGGTAGCGCAATGCTTCAAAGAAATTTTGATTGTCATTATTGGTGAGAATAGTAATGCCTAGCTTTTCTTCCGGCACAAAACAAACATTGGTCACCTGGCCGAAGGCGCCACCGGTATGCCAATAAACCTGTTTACCATTATAGTCAGTAGCATAAATACCTAACCCATACCCACGAAAATGCGTAGGATAAACGGTTGACTTCCGGCTCCCGGTCAGTATATTGATATCCCTTGTTTTTTGGAGTACTTCCCACGGTAAGACGCGGTTGCCCTCATACCGGCCACTGTCTAGTTGCAGGATGAGCCAGTGGGTAAGATCCTTTACATTACTCACCATACTGGTAGCAGGACCGAGGTTATCAACGTTGTCAAATGGTAGTTTGGTCAATGGGCTGTACAGGTTGTTGTGCGGTACAGCAACATTTATCCGTTCAGCTATCCCTGCCGTGTTCATGTAAGTATTACGCATACCCAGCGGGTTTAGTATGTTTTCCTGTACATAGGCTTCCCAGGTCTGGCCCGTCACTTTTTCTAACACTTGCCCGGCAACCAGGAAGGCTGAATTACAATAGCCATAGTCCTGCCTGAACTGTCCCGTGGGTTTCAGGTACCGCATTTTCCAGACAATGGAGTCTTTAGCCAGGTTAGAATCCCAGAAAGTAAAATCACCCTGAAAAGTTTTTGTGCCCAACCGATGACAAAGCATATCTTTTACAGTAGCCAGCCGGGTAGCGTTGCTGTCATAGAGCTTAAACCAGGGGATGTATTGTGTTACCTTATCATTCAGCGATAATTTTTTTTCATGATCAAGTTTGGCAAGGGATGTACCGGTAAACAATTTTGAATTGGAAGCGATAATAAATAAAGTATTCTCGTCCACTTTATCTTCCTTTCCAAGTTGCCGTACACCATAACCTTTCTGTAATATTACTTTCCCGTCTTTTACAATGGCAATGGCTAGGCCTGGTATCTGCCACTGTTTCATTCCTCTCTCTATATAACTGTCCAGGCTATCAGTAATAAAAGTATTGATGCCGACAGGAGTTGATTCTTTGGCGGGTACATTTTTCACCGGCTTGACGGGGGCAATTACTGGCGTGGTGGGAGAAACTTTAATCGACTTTTCTTTTTCTTTCTTTTCCTCCAGTAGTTTTTCTTCTTGTTCTTTTTTATAGGCAATTTCTTTTTCTGTTTGTGAAAAAGCCGGAACTGCGCAAGCCATAAAAAATATAACAATTAACCAGTTGACTGATCGCATATAGATTGTTTTAAAGGATAAAAGTAGGAATAAAAAAATAAAATGAGTAATAGCCCGGAAGGTTAAGGTATTGTAGTCTATTGGTTTGCGAAAGAGAGAATTGGCAGAAGGAGGGAATTTAGTTTATCATTCTTTAGCGTTCAATAACTCCAATAACGTTCTTTTGGACGGAGCATCCCTGAACGATAAGAGGAAGGGAATAGAAAATAATAACGGGTAAACTTTTTTGCGGAGGGTGGCAGGCAGCATAAAAATTAATTAGATACTGAAAGTAGGAAAAATAGGAAGACGGTTTCGTTAAAACTGAGATCAGGCGAAAACCGGCACCTGTTTAACTGCCAGCACGGTACTATTATTTATACTCTCCAAAAATCTCTCTCATGGTATCAGCAATTTCGCCCAGGGTACATTTGTTTTCTACAGCCTCTACAACTACGGGCATGATGTTCTCTCCACTACTGGCTTTATCGTTTAACAATTGGAGTAACTGATCTACTTTGGCCCGGTCCCTGTTATTCCGTAATATTCTCAGCTTTTCGGTTTGCACCTGCCGGATAGAATCGTCTATTTTAAAACCGGGGATGGGCGCTTCCTTATCCACTTCAAATTTATTCACCCCTACAATTATTTTTTCCCGTGTCTCAATATTGCGTTGGTACTCGTACGCACTTTTGGCAATTTCGTTTTGTATAAACCCTTGTTCAATAGCAGACACACTGCCACCCATGGCATCGATCTTTTCCATTAGCTTCCATGCAGCTTCTTCTACTTCATGTGTCAGGGATTCAACAAAATAAGAACCGGCCAACGGATCAGCGGTATCAGGGGCACCACTTTCAAAAGCAATGATCTGTTGTGTGCGTAAGGCAATTCTTGCCGCTTCTTCGGTGGGCAGGCTCAATGCTTCGTCGTAGCCATTGGTATGTAAGGATTGTGTTCCTCCCAATACCGCCGCCAGTGATTGTATAGTAACCCTCGAAATATTATTCAACGGTTGCTGTGCTGTCAATGTACTGCCGCCTGTTTGTGTATGAAAACGGAGCATCATAGCTTTGGGATCTGTAGCACCCAGGTCTTTCATGATCCGGGCCCACATTTTCCGGGCCGCCCTGAACTTGGCGATTTCTTCAAATAAATTGTTATGGGCATTGAAGAAAAAGGAGAGACGTTTACCAAATACATTTATATCTAATCCTTTTTGTAAGGCTGCTTCCACATAAGCTTTCCCATTACTGAGGGTAAAAGCAATTTCCTGTACGGCCGTACTGCCTGCTTCCCGGATATGATAACCCGAGATCGAGATAGTATTCCATTTGGGTATCTCCTGGCTGCACCACTCGAAAATATCAGTGATGATACGCATCGAAGGTTTGGGTGGATAGATATAGGTACCGCGGGCAGCATATTCTTTTAGTATATCGTTCTGGATGGTACCTGTTAATTTTTTTAAATCGGCTCCCTGTTGCTTTGCAATTGCCACATAAAAAGAAAGCAGGATGAAACCAGTGGCATTGATCGTCATAGAAGTGCTTACTTCTTCCAATTTAATGCCATTGAATAATGTTTGGATGTCTTCGATCGAATCAATGGCCACGCCTACTTTTCCTACTTCACCTTCAGCCAGGGCATGGTCGCTATCGTATCCTATTTGTGTAGGAAGATCGAAAGCCACACTTAAACCGTTTACACCCTGTGATAATAAATAATGGTATCGCTTATTACTTTCTTCCGCGGTAGAAAACCCCGCATACTGCCGCATGGTCCATAGTTTCCCCCGGTACATATCTGCCTGCACACCCCTGGTGAAAGGGAAGGAGCCGGGTAGTTCGTTACTGCCAGCGGGCAAGTCTTCCCCGGTATAGATTTTCTTTACCTCAATACCTGAATCTGTATACTTCTTTTCTTCAGACATATAATGGCTTTAGCATTTATCGGTAATTTATACAATCTATTCAGCAAGCCCGGGACCACGTATAACTATTACTTCATTATCTTCTTTGCTTCAAAATTCAAGGCCTGGGCTACTAACTCATGCAAAGCCCCGGTAGGCTGAGACATCAGTACTTCCAGTATTTTTTTATTCAAATCTGCAGCAGAGGCCGTTAGTGGCAGGCTGGAGGAGACCTGGTTAACGACCATAATGTTTTGCTCTTTGAGGTTACGGACAGCATCCCAGCTGACGGGACTCACATATAATTGTTGGGTACTGTTATATTCGAATTCATGCTTGATATTTTCTGTCAGAATCAGTTTCATTTCATACGCAGAAATGCCCGGTTGGTTCAACCGGCTTATCAAGTTGGGAAGGGCAATTCTTTCTGTCAGTAATACCAGCCTTTCATAGGCCTGTAGTTGCATGGGAATGCTCTCAAACTTAACTCCTGCGGCGGGTTGTTCTGCCGGCTGTGGTTTTCTCAAAATGGCATAGATGGCTATCAAAATTGCGAGACCTGATAAAATAATACTTACAATGGTTAAATCCATGGATGCTGTGATTTGGTATTGGCAGCAAAAATAGGGAAGGGCGGCGGGAATCAGCTATGAATCAGCAGAAATCAGGCTGGCTGTTCCCCACCCGGATTTTAACCGGAATCGTTAAATTTTCCTTTATCGGAAATGCCACATTCGTTTCACAGTAAAAGAATATTTATTTTTACAGTATGGAAGCAACAACAATAACACCGGTTACCTTAACTGCAGGAGCTATTACGGCTATAAGGAAACTAATGGCGGCCGAAGATTTTGATACAACACAACGCTTACGAGTAGGAGTGAAGGGAGGTGGTTGTTCCGGTATGACTTATGTACTCGGTTTTGATCAGCCTAAAGAAAATGACAGCCATTTTGAAATAGAAGGTATTGCCTGCATCATGGAAAAAGCCCATGAGATGTACCTTTATGGCATGCAGGTGGACTGGCAGGATGGATTGAACAACCGCGGCTTTACATTTAAAAATCCTAATGCAAGTACCACCTGTGGTTGCGGAACTTCATTTGCTGTATAAGTGTCAATTCAAACCCCATGGCTTTTATAAACCGCAGCCAGTATTTCTTTGTTATTAACCAGCAATAATAATTTATCACCTTCGTCCAGTACAGGCGAACCGTTAGGCTGAATATTTTTCCCGTGCCTCAATAGTAAAACATCCTGCCAGCATACCAATTCCTGTGAAAAGCATCAGCGATCCCTAATTTAAACGTGGTCTTACTTGCCAGAATGCTGGCAATAAGCAGCAGGGATCTCACGAGAATGATATGTTCTGCGGAGAAGGAACCCATTTTTTTTGGAAGTACTTAGAGTTACCGATTGGCTGTCGTTAATTCCTCGGGTTCTATTCAAAAAAAAGCTTCTGACATATTGCCAGAAGCTCTCCGCTAATTGTATTTGTTTAAGTACTTATTAACTTTTTGTTGTCATACCAGGTTTTATTTTTTCTACTACGGCTTTCTTGCCTAATCCTCTTTTACCACCCAGGTCAACCAGGATAGGAGCGGCCACAAAGATAGAAGAGTAAACCCCGGTGATAACACCGACCAGCATTGCAAAGGCAAATCCTCTCGTTACTTCACCACCCACAATAAAGAGAATCAGCAGGGTCAGGAATACGGTAACAGATGTCATGATGGTACGGCTCAAAGTCTCGTTAATGGCCCGGTTGATGATCTCTCCTCTTGGAGCATTCGGAGTCAGATGACTGTTTTCACGGATCCGGTCAAATACAACCACTGTATCGTTCATAGAGAAACCAATCACCGTTAGTATCGCCGCAATAAAGTGCTGATCGATCTCCAGCGGGAAAGGAACAATACTTCTTGCGAATGAGAATACGATCAATGTTACAAGCACGTCGTGCAACAAGGCAACGATGGTACCCAATGAATATCTCCAGTCGCGGAAACGGATGAAAATGTAAAGGAAGATGACGATCATCGCAAAAAGCGTTGCTTTAATAGCGCCCTTTTTAAGGTCATCAGAAATGGTCGGTAACACTTTTTGTGATCCCTGTTTATATTCCGTATCGAATTTGGCAAAGCTCAAATTAGGGGGCAGATGATTTTTCAACCCGGTCAGCAACCTGCTTTCTACAATTGAGTCAGCAGTTATTTCGCTATTGTTGATCAGGTAAGAAGTAGTGATATCGAGGGTAGAATTATCACCTATGGTTTTGATCACCGGACTTTCATCGTCAAATACGGTTCGCAGATCAGCTCTTACCTGTTCTACATCCACCGGTTTGTCAAACTGTATTTTATAACTGCGTCCGCCTTTGAATTCTACTCCCTGGTCAAATCCATTAAAATAGGAGGCGATACCCAGGCCGAGTACTACAAAAGAAATGATGTAAGCGACCTTACGGTATTCGATGAATTTGAATTTGGCATTTTTGAAAATCCGCTTGGATACACCAGTAAAATATTCCAGGTGCTTTTTCTTATTTGTAAACCATTCCGTTACCCAGCGGCTCACCAGGATACCACAGAACAGGGATAAGAGGATACCAATGATCTGTGTGGTAGCAAAACCTTTTACCGGTCCTAATCCGAAATAGAACAGGATGATGGCGGTTAGAAGGGTTGTAACGTGTCCATCCAATACCGGGGGCAAAGACTTTCTATAACCTTCATTGATGGAAGGGATATAGCCTTTCCCTTTCAACAATTCTTCCTTAATACGTTCATAGATGATTACGTTGGTGTCCACCGCCATACCAATGGTCAGTACCAGGCCGGCAATTCCAGGGGCCGTTAACGTGGCACCAAAACCAGCCAGGATACCGACCGTAAACAGCAGGTTCAGGATCAGGGCAATATTGGCAACCCAGCCACTCGTGTTATAATAAACCAACATCAATAAGAAGATCACGACAAAAGAGATCAGGAAAGCCATGGTGCCACCTTTAATGGCAGCTTTTCCCAGTGTTGGTCCCACTTGTTGTTCCTGTACAATTTTTGCAGGGGCAGGTAGTTTACCTATTTTTAATATACGGGCCAGGTCAGCCGCATCTTGTTGGGTATAGGATCCGGAAATGGAAGAAGTTCCATCAGGAATGGCGCTGATCACATTCGGAGCAGACTGCACCACATTATCCAGCACGATAGCAATTGGCTTGCCCACATTTTCTTCTGTCATTTTCTTCCAGGCATTGGCACCGGCCTTATTCATCTCCATCCGGATCTCTACTTTACCAAACTGGTCAAATTCCTGACGGGCATCGGTCACTGCATCACCTTCTAATTTTGCTGTAGCACGGCCAAATGTCTTTAATGCATATACAGGCACTCTTGATCCCGCTTTGCCGTTTTTATCTTTTGGTGCGATACCGTAAGCAAACACAGCATCACCGGGGAAAAAGCTTTTATACTCATCCAGGTATTTCCTGAATTCCGCTGTATCTTTTATTGCAACAGAACCTACCGCTGAAGGATACACGACTTTTCCTTTTTCATCCTGATAAGGTTGAAAACCCGAGGGGTCTAAAAATTTATCCATCGTATTACCGGTGGCAGTTATTGCTGTTTTCCCGGTAGTGTCCGTATCAGTATTACCAATTTTATCGGATAAGATATCTTTCTTTTTACCGGTATCTATTTTAGCAACTCCCTGGTTTTTTCCGGCTGTATCTTTTGCAGCAGCTGTGTCTTTAGTGATAATGCTGTCTTTTTTGGCCGCTGTATCTTTTACACCGCCATATTTGATATTATAGGCTTCTACGGTTTTACCCCAACCAACGGAATAGTTCTGGTCTGCCAGCGTATACAATTCCCAGAACTGGAGATTCGCAGTGCTTTGTAAATAGGTTCTTACTCTTTCCTTATCCTTTACTCCGGGCAATTCCACATTGATGGTGCCCTTGGAAGGATTTGCATTGATATTGGGCTGGGCTACACCAAACTGGTCAATACGGTTTTGCAACCTGTCATAGGTTGTTTCAAAAGCGGTTTCCGATTCTGCCCTTATATAACTTTCAACCTGGCTATCGGTTGATTTGATATTGATCTTATCAGCACTGGCCGATGTAAACAATGACGCCAATGGTCTCGTGGGCTCTAATTTCCTGTACTCGTCAATAAAGAGCGTAATAAAATTAGCATCACTGTTCGCTTTGCGCTTATTGGCATTTTTAATAGCGGCTAAAAAATTAGGGTCTTTTGAATTATTGGACAAAGATTTCAGCAATCCAGACATCTCCACTTCAAGGGTTACGTTCATACCACCTTGCAGATCGAGTCCGAGATTCAGCTCTTCCCCTTTTGCTTTTTGGTAACTAACGGCACCGTTGATACCGTAGGTAACGGTCACCTCTTTGGTGCTGTCCAGTAAACGTTTTAACCTGTCCAGGTAAACCTTGTCTATAGTTTCCTGGTAGATAGCCTGTGAATCTTTGTTATTCGGATATTTCTCAGCGGCGCTTTTGTAATTATTCGTTACATAAGTCCGGGCCTTTCCCTCCATCTTCTTTTCATGTTGTCTTACGAAAAAAGTAAAAGACAGTTGATAGAGAGAATAAACAATCAGGAGAATAGTAAAAAAGCGAACCAAACCTTTCAGTTGCATACAATGATCGTTTTACATTTTTAATGCCTCTTCACCAGGTAAGCAGTCGTGGAAAGGCTTTTGGGATTTTTTAAAGAGGGGCAAAGATAGGGGTTTCGGGCATAATTTTGGCGGTCATTTCCAGCCCTTTTTGGCTCCCCAAAAGGACAGTATTTCTGATGGATTTCAGTGGGTTATGTTTGATTTTTTTACAGCCAGGGCGTAAACAGCTTCAGCTTGCTGGCTTGGTACCTCAATACTTCTGGTTCTTCGATATTTCTTGCTAATTTGAGCAGATGAAAATATCCGGGGTATGTTTTGTTTCTTTTACCGTCTTCCTGGCGGCTGGTAGTTATGGCAATTCTGGAAAAAGTGACCTCCCAATTTATAATCCAACACTGGTGAACTTTACCCATAACAACCTGCAGCAGTTACCTGATACATTTATCAACAACCTGCTCGCCTCCAATACAGAATTATTCGGTCCCCTGCTGGCGCAAAAAGACCTATTGGGGATACAAGTGATCTATACCGCTATTGATAGGGGTAAAAAAAAGAAGGATAAGATCAAATTCACCGACCACACATGGAACCTAAATCCCGATAATTATTTTTATCCGGCTTCCACGGTGAAATTGCCTGTCGCCATTCTGGCTCTGCAAAAACTCAATGAATTAAAGATCCCGGGACTGGATATGAACAGTACCATGATAACAGGGAAGGAAGGAACGGAGCAGACCGATGTGACCAAAGATCCTTCTGCATCCGATGACCGGCCCACGATCGCTCACTATATCAAAAAAATCTTATTGGTCAGTGATAACGATGCATTCAACCGGCTCTATGAATTCTTGGGACAGGAATACATTAATAAGAGCCTTCACCAAATGGGATATAAAGATATACAGATCATTCATCGCCTCAGTGTTTCGCTAACAGAAGAGCAGAACAGGCATACCAATCCGGTCAGTTTTTTTGATAGGGAGGGAAAGCTCTTGTATGCGAAACCCGCAGAGAAAAGTAGACTCAATTACAGGGCAAGAAATATAAAATTGGGCAAGGGATACTTGCAAGGTGGACAGCTTGTGAATGAGCCGTTTGATTTTTCGGTCAAGAACCTTTTACCGCTTATGGACCTGCATCAAATTGTCAGGAGCATTATTTTCCCGGAAGATATTCCCAAAGAACAGCAGTTCGATCTCAGCAGGGAAAATTATAATTTTTTGCGTTTATATATGTCCATGTACCCTGCTGAATCGGCTTCCCCAGTGTATGATTCTGCAACCTACTGGGATAATTATGTAAAGATGTTATTCTATGGGACGGAGAAAACAAAACCGGAACCCGGTATCCGCATTTTCAATAAGATCGGTACGGCCTATGGTTTTTTAATTGATGCAGCTTATTTTTTAGATCGGGAAAATAGCATTGAGTTTATGCTGAGTGCTGTTATCTATTGCAACAGCGATGGGATTTTCAATGACGATCAGTATGATTATGCTTCCATTGGTTACCCGTTTCTGAAAAACCTCGGCCGGGTCATCTACGAATATGAACGAACAAGAGTTAGGAAAACCAAAACTAAAGTTGCTCCCAATTTCTTCAACTATACTTATTGAATCCGTTATTTTTTTATCTTCGGTCGCTTTTACAGACTGCTTGCTTACCATCTTTATTAACCTGTTAAAAAAAATCAACTGACATGCAGTTATCATCTTTTTTGGAGCGATTCAACGAACCGGAAACATTGAAAATGGCTAAACTCGGCCGTGAACTGAGAGCTAAAGGCGTTGACGTGATAGACCTGAGTTTGGGAGAGCCTGATTTTGATACACCTGATCATATTAAGGAAGCTGCCATTAAAGCCATACATGATAACTGGAGCCATTATACACCAGTACCGGGTTTCCTGGATCTGAGAGAAGCGATATGTACTAAACTGAAAAGAGATAATAACCTGGACTATAAGCCGGAAAACATCGTGGCTTCTACCGGTGCAAAACAAAGTCTGGCCAATGTGATGCTGGCATTGGTAGATGATGGAGATGAAGTTATAATACCCACACCTTTCTGGGTTACCTATAGCGAACTGGTAAAGATCACCCGGGGAAAAGTGGTACAGGTGCAGAGTACTTCCGAACGGGGCTTTAAAATAACGCCACAACAGTTAGAAGCAGCCATTACATCAAAGACAAAATTGTTTTTATTTTCTTCTCCCTGTAATCCAAGCGGGGCAGTGTATAGTAAAGAAGAATTGGCAGCCTTTGTTGCCGTGTTGAAAAAATACCCGGATGTGTATATTATGTCCGATGAGATATATGAGTACATCAACTTTGTAGGTGCGCACGAAAGTATTGCTCAGTTTTCGGCAATAAAAGACAGGGTGATCATTGTAAATGGTTTAAGTAAAGGCTTTGCGATGACCGGCTGGCGATTAGGTTATATAGCTGCGAATACTGAAGTAGCTAAAGCTTGTGAGAAAGTCCAGGGACAATTTACAAGCGGCCCGAATTCAATTGCACAGAAAGCTGCCGTTACTGCTTTGACAACTGATCTTCGTCCTTCTATGGAAATGGCCAAAGAGTTTAAAAGAAGAAGGGCCCGCGTCCTGGAGATCGTAAAAGATATTCCGGGTGTTATCTGTAGTCAGCCCGAAGGAGCATTTTATATTTTCCCGGATGTAAGTGCCTATTATGGTAAGACTGATGGGGAGACCGTGGTCACCAATGCGAATGATCTTTGTATGTACCTTCTGAACAAAGCCCATGTTTCTTCCGTGATGGGAGATGCATTTGGTGAGCCGAAATGTGTTCGCTTTTCGTTTGCAAATAGCATGGAAAAAATTGAGGAAGGATGGAAAAGAATAAAAGAAGCACTGGCGAAATTGAAATAGCAATTGCTATTCATTTATTCTTTTAAAAATCATTGAGCCTTCTTTTTTAATTACTATTAATTTATCGTTGATGATTTCGGCTGTAATTTTTTCTTCTGCGTGACCTTCTTCAGAAATTTTCAGCTCCTTATTTTTATCATCGTACGTGTAATTGACTGTTTGTTTATGATTTTTAGAATGGGATATGAGTTTGCCACAGCTATAAATTCTATACTTCCCTGTCCAATCAGTTCTTTTTTTTCTTCTTCAGTCAGTTCTTTGTTGACCACTTCAGACACTGTCCATTTTCCTACTATTGATTTGTTGGTTTCCCCCTCACCAGGGGGTATATCTTTTTCTGCTGTTGTGGTAGTTGTAGTTGTACCTGTTTTATCCTGATCTGTTACAGTTTTTCGCTTTTACAAGATGCCAATACCCATACAGCGACAGGAATTAATAAAATTCTCATTTCAATAAGTTTAGGTAACTAAATATAATAATTTTCCAGTAAAGAGAACGCGGGGGAGGCTAACTACTTGCTTTCTTCTGAAAACCTTTTGTGCAATTCTAACACTTGTGGTATTACCAGTTGCTGGTCGTTATTTGTAATAACAAAATCGCAGCGTTTCATTTTCATTTCTTCATCCATCTGGCGGCTGATGCGTTTCATGATCTCTTCTACCGGGAGCTGATCCCGCTGCATCACTCTTTTGATGCGGATATCCTGAGGTGCGTATACACCGATGATATGATCCAATTGCTCTGCCGCACCGCTTTCAAACAGGAGAGCTGCTTCTTTTATGGTATAAAGACTTATTTGCCGGCTCATCCATTCTTCCGCATCGCGGATCGTAGCAGGGTGGGTGAGGGAGTTAAGCAATGCTAATTTCTCTTTATTATTAAAAACAATGCTTGCCAGGAATTTGCGATCCAGTTCCTCATTCTTATACGCCTCCTTGCCAAAATGTTCCATCACCAGCGCTTTTAGTGAAGGATCGGTATTCATCAGGTGTTTTGCTCTGTCATCTGCATAAAAAACCGGGATACCCAGTGTTTCAAAAACTTTGGCGACTGTTGTTTTACCACTACCAATTCCACCAGTAAGACCGATTTTTATCATGCTAGTACAATATTGTTAACGGGGTTAACGAAAACAAAAATCCCAAATTCCATTTGTAAACATACAAATGGAATTTGGGATAACGTAGTTGTAATTTATTTTTTATCAGTAGCAGCCGGCCTGTTTAATGCAGCGGTCCAATCCATACTGATCGCACTTTTTTCGATCTTCAGGTAACTGCCAGGGCTTACTTCAATGTTCAGCGTTCCGTCTTCATTCACTTTGTTGATGGTACCATGGATACCAGCAATGGTAACAATCTTATCACCTTTACCCATATTCTCAATAAATAATTTCTGGGTTTTTGCTTTTTTTGCCTGCGGCCGGATGAAGAACATCCAAAACACTAATATCATCATGCCCAGGAAAATAAACTGGATCGAGCCACCCATGCCACCGGAACTTGCTTTACCGTCGGCACCGGCAGGCTGAGTACAGGCCGAGAAAAATACCAGGACTAAACTGGCCGTGATATAGCTGATCGTTGATTTCTTCATAATTTTTTTGTATTGTCTTATTTTAATAAATCGCTGTTGATTTTATTTTACTAACTGAGCCCGAAAGGTCAATGTATCAGCTCCATCGGGTTGGATATTGGCTTTTACATACACCTGTTTGCGGGTCTCATCATGACCGGCACCATTGAATTTTGCTTTGATGACGCCTTCTTCTCCCGGTGCAAATGCATTTTCCGGTTTTTCAGGGATCGTACAACCGCACTGGGCGGTTACACTTTCTATGACCAAGTTTTTACTGCCAGTATTTTTAAACCGGAAGCTGATTTCAATCTCTTTTCCTTCTTTTTGTTTGCCCAGGTCAACGTAAGTAGAGTCCAGCCATTGAATGCTGGTATAATTAGCTGGATCAGCATTGGTGTTGGGCGTGGCAGTAGACGCTGCTTCATCAATCAGTTTTTGCTTGGCAAGACCAAGACTGTCTTTTGTTGACCGGTTTCCATCTGCTTTTTTATCGACGCTTTTACAGGCTGCAAGGCTGGCAGCGGCAACAAGAAGTCCAAACACGTATTTCATGCTTTTTATTTTTTAAGGGTTCAATTTATTCAGAGCGGTTGCAAATGTACAGGAAAAGAAGCGATTGCCTTTAGCCGCCCCTGATTTTAAGCTTTCCGGTAATCCACTTTCAACATTTTTCCCTGCTCTACCAGCTCTTTGTGGATATTATCCAGGATCCCGTTCACAAACTGCCCGCTTTGAGAAGTACTGTAATCTTTGGCCAGGTCGATGTATTCATTGATGGTGACTTTGGGCGGGATGGTTTCAAAATAAAGGAATTCAGCAACCCCCATTTTCATCATGACCATATCCAGCAGGGCAATTCTTTCCGGGTCCCAGTTTTTTAATTTGGGGACGATCAGGCTCTGGAGGTATTCACTTTTATCCGTCACTGTTTGCAGCAGCCCTTTCGCAAATTGTTCCTTATCCGCACTCATCAGTTGCTTGAAATTATAGATTCCTGGTTTTTGAATATAACCAACCAGCAATTGCACCAGCATATCACCATCATCATCCCAGTTGGAAAATGTTTCCTCAATATGTGCCACAAAATCTTCGTTGGCCAGTAAGAGATCGTTCAGGATGAATTCAAGGATCTTTTTTTCCTCTGTTTTCTCACGGCCGTCCTTAGTGGCATAGGCTTTATATTCCGGTTTGATAACGAGTTGCAGGTAGATTTTCCGAAGCAGGTCTTTGTCCGTGGTCAGCTCCGGTTTTAGTTTGTTGAATTGTTCTTTCAGTGCGGGGTCTTCCAGCATTTTCCATAACAATTCATTACCGGCGATCTTGGTATTGACATTAAGGTCGGTAGCGCTTGGTAAATGTTTGGAGGCTTTTTTGTGGGCATCCGTTTCAGCGTAGCGGCTTACTTCGGTCAGGAACCAGATGAGATAGACCAATAAGGCACGGGTCTGGTCAAAATGCTGTTGCAGGATTTTCTGAGGCTCACCGGGCTTCACTGTTGTTTCCAGCGTAGTAATAGTGTAAAGAGTCTGCATCACTTTCACCCGAATATTTCTTCTGCTGATCATGCTATAAGAACTTTGTGGGTGCGAAGATAAGGCTTTCCGGCTTGGCTGTTCCGGGGCATTTGGCCCGCTCAAATGTTCGAAGATGTTTGGTGAGCGGTTTAGTCAGCTGGGTCTGGTAAAGTGAAAATTTGTCACCCGGGTTGCTGAAATAATTTCTGCTTTCTTTCTAAATGACAGAATTAGTAGCCAAAACATGAAGATTTTACCGGTTCTTTCCCTCAGGCATGGTATTTCCTGTACCTTTGCAGTCCCAAATCCTGAACATGGATCCAGGCTGGACAATCATTTCAATAAACACAAAATCAATACAATTATGGCTAAGAAAGTCAATGTTACCCCACTTCACGACAGGGTAATTGTAAAAGCAGATGCTGCTGAAGAAAAAACATCCGGTGGCATTATCATCCCCGACACCGCTAAAGAAAAACCACAACGTGGTATTGTGATCGCTGCTGGCCCCGGTAAAAAAGATGAGCCGGTAACCGTTAAAGCCGGTAACACGGTATTATATGGTAAGTATGCCGGAACAGAGATCCAGATCGAAGGCGTGGATTATCTGATCATGAGAGAGTCCGATATTTTAGCAATCGTTTAATTTGATCCCCCGACGGCGGGAGAAGATGCGCTGATTGGAAAATAATCAGGTACTTCAAACTTTCAAATTAAATAATTTTCAAATTAAATAATTTTCAAATCAAACATTATGGCAAAACAAATCTTCTTCGATATTGAAGCAAGAAACAGGATGAAAAAAGGTGTTGACACATTAGCCAACGCCGTGAAAGTAACTCTGGGCCCCAAAGGCCGCAACGTAGTGATCGAAAGAAAGTTCGGCGCTCCGACCGTTACAAAAGATGGTGTAACGGTAGCAAAAGAAATTGAACTGGAAGACCCTATTGAAAATATGGGTGCGCAAATGGTAAAAGAAGTAGCTTCCAAAACAGCCGATATTGCTGGTGATGGTACGACTACTGCCACCGTACTGGCCCAGTCTATCATCAGTGAAGGATTGAAAATGGTAGCCGCTGGTGCAAACCCTATGGATCTGAAAAGAGGTATCGATAAAGCAGTGAGCTTAGTTATAGAAAACCTGAAAGTACAAAGCCAGACTGTTGGCAACGACAGCAAAAAAATTCAGCAGGTAGCAACTATCTCCGCTAATAATGATGAAACAATTGGTAAACTGATCGCTGAAGCATTTGCCAAAGTGGGTAAAGAAGGTGTGATCACGGTGGAAGAAGCAAAAGGCACGGATACTACTGTTGATATTGTAGAAGGTATGCAGTTTGATCGGGGTTATATCTCTCCTTATTTCGTTACAAACAGCGAAAAAATGCAAGTAGAGTTGCAGAACCCTTACATATTAATATATGATAAGAAGATATCTGCGATGAAAGACATTCTTCATATCCTGGAGAAAGTAGCGCAAAGTGGTCGTCCTTTACTGATCATTGCAGAAGACCTGGAAGGGGAAGCATTAGCTACCCTGGTAGTAAATAAATTGCGGGGTACTATTAAAGTGGCGGCAGTAAAAGCTCCGGGTTTTGGCGATAGGAGAAAAGAAATGCTGACTGATATAGCGATCCTGACTGGTGGAATTGTTGTTAGTGAAGAACTGGGTCACAAATTAGAAGGTGCTGACCTGACTACTTTAGGTTCTGCTTCTTCAGTAACAATTGACAAAGACAATACAACCATCGTTGGTGGTAAAGGCAAGAAAGCCGATATCACTGCACGGGTGAACCAGATCAAAGCACAGGTAGAGAATACTACTTCTGATTATGATAAAGAAAAATTACAGGAACGCCTGGCGAAATTAGCCGGTGGTGTAGCGGTATTATATATAGGTGCTGCGACAGAAATGGAAATGAAGGAAAAGAAGGATCGTGTTGACGATGCCTTACACGCTACAAGAGCTGCGGTGGAAGAAGGAATTGTTCCCGGTGGTGGTGTAGCATATATCCGTGCTATCGAAAGCCTGGAAGCTAAAGTAAGAGGACAGATCGCTGATGAGCAAACCGGTATGGCTATTGTTCGCCGTGCCCTGGAAGAGCCCATCCGCATTCTCACTGCCAATGCAGGTATCGATGGTTCTATTGTTGTTCAGAAAATAAAAGAAGGCAAAGGTGATTATGGTTTTAATGCCCGCACGGAAGTGTATGAAAATCTTTTCAAGGCCGGTGTTATCGATCCCACTAAAGTGGCTCGTGTTGCATTGGAAAATGCAGCGTCTATCGCTGGTATGTTGCTAACGACTGAAGCTGTAGTAGTTGACAAGCCAAAGAAAGAAGAGGCACATTCACATGGCGCACCTGATATGGGTGGCATGGGTGGTTACTAATATTTATACTATAAAGCAACGTATATTAACGAGATCCCGTTTCTGCAAAGAGGCGGGATTTTTGTTTTACTTGCTAAATAAGACGGAGGATGTCCCATTTAGCATTAGATTTGCATGCATTTTTAAAGTAAATCCTGCTTTGAAAAATCATTCATTAAAAATAATTATATATGAGGAAATTGTACAAATTCTTACTTACTTTTTATGTGGTTGGAAGTATACCTTTTATAGCTTCTGCACAGCAAGACAAATACTGGTCGGCAACTGACGCCGGCAGTGTTGCTGTTAAACACAAAGCAGCAGCAAGACAAGCGTTCCCAAAAGACTTTCGTGTATTTAACCTGCATGCTGATGCGTTGAAACAGCAGTTGTTCCAGATTGTTGATAAGCCGGGAATATCGACAAGAATTTCATTGCCAAATGCGGCAGGTACGATCGAAGTTTTTGAAATTTTTGAAGCCTCGAATTTTGTACCGGAATTACAAGCCCGTTTTCCACAGATCAGGGCATTCTCAGGCAGAGGCATCACTGATAAAGGCGCTACCCTGAAATTAAGTTATGCTCCCAACTGGGTACAAACAATGGTTTTCCGTGCCAACGGTGAAGCCAATGAGTACATCGAACCATATTCGCAGGATGGAAAGGCTGTTGCCGTTTTTAAGTCACAAAGATCTAAAGGAGGTTTGCCATGGGTATGTTCTACCCCTGATGCGAACCTGGCCCAGAGCCTGAATAACCGTGTCTATACAAACGGTATCGAAAGCAATACCGGTCAATTAAAAACCATGCGTCTGGCTCAGTCTTGTAATGGTGAGTATTCCAACTTCTTTGGTGCATTCAATGCATCACAGGTGGCACTTGTTCTCGCAGGTTACAACGCGACACTGACCCGTTGCAATGGTTGTTACGAAAGAGACCTTGCCATTCACCTGAACCTGATCGCAAACACCGACCTGGTTATTTTCTATGATCCCGCAACGGATCCATATACAACAATGGGATTATGGAACAACCAGTTACAAGCTACATTGACAAGTATCATTGGTGAAGCAAACTATGACATTGGTCATATGTTCGGTGCTTCCGGTGGTGGCGGTAATGCCGGTTGTATCGGTTGTGTATGCGTAGACAACCAAAAGGGCAGAGGTATCACTTCACCTGCGGATGCTATTCCACAGGGTGATAATTTCGATATCGACTATGTGGCGCATGAAGTAGGTCACCAAATGGGTGGAAACCATACGTTCTCTATGTCAAATGAAGGTGTAGGTGTAAATAAAGAAGTTGGTTCCGGTATCACCATCATGGGATATGCCGGTATCACCAACCAGGATGTAGCTCCGCACTCGATCGATATCTTCCATGAAGCATCGATCCAGCAGATCCAGGTAAATATGGCAACAAAATCCTGTCCAATCACTATTTCACAAACAGGAATCAATGCAACACCGGTAGTAGCCGCGGTTGCTAACTATACTATACCTAAAACAACTCCTTTTGCATTGACCGGTTCGGCAACAGATGCTAATCCTGGTGATGTACTGACCTATTGCTGGGAACAAGACCAGGATGGTGCTGGCCAAACAGGAAATAATAGTGTGGCCCGTGAGAATAAACCAACAGGTCCAAACTGGTTGACATGGCCGGCGACTACCAATCCGACCAGATTGTTCCCCAGACTTTCGACGATCCTTACTGGTGCTTCTGTTACAGGCCCGTTACCCGGTGGGGATGCGATCGCTAATACTGAAGCCTTGAGCTCTGTCGCAAGACCCCTGAACTACCGGCTTACCGTAAGAGATAACAGACCTTATAATGGTACCGCTGTTGGTCAAACACAATTTATTGATATGGTAGTGACCGTTGACGATGTAACAGGTCCTTTCCTGATCACTACACAAAACAGTGCGGTAAGTTATTTCCAGGGCGATAATCAAACCATATCCTGGTCTGTAAACGGTACCACCGGTGCACCGATCAACTGCGCGAACGTAAAAATTTCTTTCTCGACAGATAACGGAGCAATCTTTACAACGCTGATCGCCAGTACTCCGAATGATGGTTCTGAAGTGATCACGATCCCAGGCGTAACAACTACACAGGGACGTTTCAAAGTAGAAGCGATTGGAAATATCTTCTTTGATATAAACAATGCACAGATCACTGTAGCACCTCCACCAAACGGCTTTTCGTTCAACAGCCCGGCGCCTGTTACGGCTGCATGCCCCGCGCCTAACTTAATGACTTCAACGAATCTGACAGCTACATATCTTGGGTCGTTCGCAGGAAATATCAACCTGACAGGTGCTGTAATACCTAATTTAGCAACGGTGTCTTTCAGTAATCCTGCCTTAACAACAGGGTCTCCTTCAACGACGGTTTCATTAACGGGAATGGCAACTTTAAATCCGGGTAACTACACTGTGACGGTTACTGGTGTGGGTGTTGGCGGACCAACTATTACCAGGGATATTGTATTCACGATCAACCCGGGTTCAGGTCCGGTAATTACAACACAACCCACTAACCAGGCTGCTTGCACTGGTGCTAATGCCATCTTTAATTCCGCTGCGACAGGTGCTACCTTCCAATGGCAGGTGAGTACTCCAGCCATTCCGGCATTCACCAATATCCCAGTTGCAATTTCCCCATCTTATACTGTAACGGGAGCAACCATTGGACAAAACGGTAACCAATATCGTGTGATTGCTACCGGCCAGTGCGGAAGCACTACATCGAATGTGGCTACCCTGACAGTGAACGTGGGTCCTGCTGTAACGACCAACCCAACATCACAAAGTGTATGTTCCGGTAGCGCTGTTAGCTTTGTTGCTGCCGCTTCGGGAACACCTGCTCCCGGTTATCAATGGCAGGTGAGTACGATTGCGGTTCCGGCGTTTACGAACATTCTCGGTGCTACTTCACCTACGTATACTATTCCAAGTACAACTGTAGCGATGAATGGCGATCAATATCGTGCGGTGATCACTAATACCTGTGGGTCTGTGAATACAACAACGGCCACATTACTGGTGTCATCCTCTGTAACCATTTCTGCAAACCCAACTAACCAAACTGTGTGTGAAGCAACGAATACCAGCTTCACTGTTTCAGCCGCCGGTTCCGGTCTTACCTACCAGTGGCAGTTAAGCACAGATGGCGGGGGTTCTTATAATAACGTACCAGCTGCTGCACCTTATTCAGGTTCAACGACTCCAACGTTAACGATCACAAACGTGCCTCCATCCTTGAATGGATATCGTTACAGAGCTATCGTGTCAAGTGGTGTTTGTACACCTGGTACTTCATCCGCTGCGATACTTACTGTTAATACATTTCCTGTTATTACCGCACAACCTGTTGCAGTAACAATCTGTGAAGGAGCATCTGCTTCCGTAAGCGTAACAGCTACCACCGGTGTAGGCGTATTAACTTATCAATGGCAATTTAGTACCGATGCAGGCGCTACCTGGAACAATATTGCTGGTGCTACAGCTAATACATTTGCCCAGCCTTTAGTTTCGGTAGGCCAGAACGGATATCGTTTCAGGGTAATAGTCACAGCAGGTTGCGGTTCCGTAACATCGAATGCGGTAGCATTCACCGTAAATACTTTCCCGGTTATTTCATTCTCACCGGTAACGGTGGTTTGTGTATCCGACCCGGCATTCACTTTAAGTGCAACACCTGTGGGTGGTGTATTCAGCGGTAGCGGTATTTCAGGAACTACATTCAATCCTTCGATAGCAGGTGTTGGTCCGAAAGCGATCACCTATACAATCAGCAATGCAGGTTGCCAGTCTGTTCAAACAAGAACAATACTGGTGAATGAATGTGCTGAACGTCACCTGAGATTGCAGGACTTCCCGGCGACTATTATTTATCCAAATCCTAACATAGGCGATTTCAATATCAGGCTAAACACTGACTTGTACACGACGATTGACGTGAAGCTGTTCAACAGCCTCGGTAAACTGGTTAAACAACAGGTGGCAACCGGTCTTAGCTATGGTAGCGTTATTGCTGTAAACACGAATAACCTGCCAAACGGTATTTATCATTTGTACCTGACAAACGGCAGCGATAAAAAATCACAGAGCATCCTGATCCAGAAGTTTTAAACTTCGTGGATTCACATAACAATATCCCGTCTTACCTTTTGGTGAGACGGGATTGTTTTTTACTTACTGATTATTTTTATTTCTACCCGGCGGTTTTGAATTCTTTCGTCTTCTGTTTTTTCCGGCCAGGGAAAGAGGGGAGTGGAATGACCAAAACCTTTATACGAGACTCTGTTGGCCGCAATATTATTTTCAACGAGGTAATCAGTTACCGCTCTGGCCCTGGCGGCTGATAAATTATACTGGCCGGTCTCCCCATCTAATCCATCATCATCAGCTTGTTCGCAGCAAATATGTCCTTCCACCCGGATGATCAATTTAGGATAGGCCCTCATGGCTTCCAGTAATTCTTCCAGCATCGGTGTTGATTCGGGGAGAAAGCGACGCATACCACCAAAAAAATTTATATTCCGTAAAACGATATTGGTTCCGGCCTTCGTGGCAGAGTCGGCGATCTTATCTTTCAGTGATATCGTTCCGGTGGGTTGGCTGGGCCCGAACTTGCTGAAGCTGATCTGTACCCGGCGATTGGCCAGTCGTTCTTCTTCCGTTGTATTTTCATTGAGCTGTATTTTTTCACCATGACCTGTTTCGCTGGCGATACTTGCTGGCTGAATACCCTGGCTAAGCAGGTAATTCTTTACCGTGCTCACCCTTTTTTTCGAAAGCCTGTTGTTGTAATCATCCGAACCGGAGGGATCACAATAACCGTTCAAATGGATGGTCAGCGAATCCCTATTATCTTTTTGTACCGTTAAAAAACTGTCTAGTTGGAGCCGGGCCACCGTGGTTAACTGATCTTTATTAAAATCAAAATGAACACTGAAAAGCTGCTGGGAATACCCGCCACAGGCGAAAAACAGGGCCAGGCTGATACAAATTGTCTTCATGAATTTGTTGATTATGCAGAGCGGTGAAAGTTTGCCTTTTGAGGTAGAGGCATTTATAAAACGACGAAATGCAAGATTTCTTATGCCGGCCCCCACCGGGACGCTGTTTTAACGTACCTTTGCCGCCTTAAAATAAGCATTCATGATCAGTGTAAAGGACCTGAAACTCGCCTACGGCAAAAGGGTATTGTTTGAAGAAGTGAACCTCAATTTTCTGAAAGGGAATTGCTATGGGGTGATCGGTGCCAATGGTGCAGGTAAAAGTACCTTCCTCAAGATACTGAGTGGTGAGATCGAACCGAACAAAGGAACAGTTGAAATAACGCCAGGGGAAAGAATGGCCATCTTGAAACAGAACCAGTTTGAGTTTGACGGTGAAACCGTATTAAATACCGTAATGATGGGCCATACCAAGTTATGGGCCATTGCCAAAGAAAGAGAAACCATTTATGCCCTCGCTGATTTTACGGAAGAAGATGGTATGCGTGCTGGCGAACTGGAAGGTGAGTTCGGTGAAATGGGTGGTTATACCGCTGACAGCGATGCGGCTACTTTATTAAGTGAGCTGGGAGTAGAAGAAGAATTCCACCAGTCGCTGATGAAAGATATTCCTTCAAATTTTAAAGTACGGGTATTGCTGGCACAGGCCATATTTGGTAACCCGGATATTTTATTATTGGATGAGCCGACCAACGGTTTGGATATTGAGACCATCGGCTGGCTGGAAAATTTCCTGGCCGATTATGAAAATATTGTATTGGTAGTGAGCCATGACCGTCACTTCCTCGATGCGGTTTGTACACACGTAGCCGATGTGGACCGCCAGAAAGTAAAGATCTTTACCGGTAACTATAGCTTCTGGTATGAATCTTCCCAGCTGATGGCCCGCCAGGTAAATGATAAGAACAAGAAAACAGAAGAGAAAAGACAGGCATTGATCGACTTTATTGCCCGCTTTAGTGCGAATGCTTCGAAAAGTAAACAGGCTACATCGAGAAAAAAGGCGTTGGAGAAATTGTCGATTGAAGAGATTGAACCGAGTTATAGAAAATATCCCGGTATTATTTTTCAACCATTGCGGGAAGTAGGTAACCAGATATTGAATATTGAAAAGCTGACCAAGTCGGTGGATGGCCGCGTCCTCTTTAAAGATGTAACGTTCACGGTTAATAAAGGAGATAAGATCGCTTTACTCAGCCGCGACCCGTTAGCCGTTACTAGCTTTTTCAATATTGTGACGGCAGAAACTATTGCTGATAGTGGTTCCTACGAATGGGGTACCACTGTTACCCATGCCTACCTGCCACAGGAAAATAACCTGTTTTTCAATGGCAAGGATAACCTGATGGACTGGTTACGCCAATACGTACCGGACCATGTAAAAGATGTGGATGAACCTTTTCTCCGTGGATTTCTCGGGAAAATGTTATTCAGTGGTGATGATGTTTTAAAGACCACCAATGTATTGAGTGGGGGAGAGAAAGTGCGTTGTATGCTGAGCAAGATGATGCTGCAAAGCCCGAATGTGATCTTACTGGATCAGCCAACGAACCACCTTGACCTGGAAAGTATTCAAAGTTTCAACGAACAGTGTACGGAATATAAAGGCATCGTTTTATTAACGAGCCATGACCATACTTTTATGCAAACCGTGGCCAACCGGATCATCGAGTTAACACCGAGAGGGATCATTGACAGGTTGATGACCTTTGATGAATACCTGGTGGATGAGCGGGTGAAGACGTTGAAGGAAGAGTTGTATAAATAGGGGGGGGGCTAGTGGCTAGTGGGGTTTGGCGAGTGGGGGTAAGATAAATTTATAGTTCCCGTTTGTGTTTTGGCTTTGCTGAGCAGAAACGGGATTTTTTTACCCGGGGCTTGACAGGAAGAAAACTTCTCTCTATATTGGACTTCCTAACGATTAGCCACAACCTATTCAACAAATCCATTCCTACCGTACCTGTTAGTCCCTCCGGGAAAAATTTATATCCGGCCGAAAGTTATGTCATTCCGCCCCGGGCGAAACGGGATTCGGGTTGAAGCCAACTGCAGCATGAAGTAAAGAGTTTGCCCTCCCTGCCAAACAGGAAGCGGCTTTTTTATTACCAGCCTCCAACCGTCATCCAGAGCAAAGCGAAGGAAAGTTCCATCTTTCTTCCTTATCTTCCTTTTCCAATGACATCCACCACCACCCTCGCTAAAAAAATTGGTTTCTGGTCTGCCACTGCGATCATCGTAGGCAGTATCATCGGCTCCGGTGTGTTTATGAAACCGGCCAGCATGGCGGGGCAATTAGGCTCTCCTGTCTGGCTAACAGTAGTATGGATCATTGCCGGACTGTTTTCTCTTTTTGGTGCACTGGTCTATGCCGAGTTGGGAGCCATGATGCCGGAAACCGGTGGCATCTATGTGTACTTCAGAAAAATGTTTGGTGGCTTTACAGCTTACCTCTACGGATGGGCCGCATTTTCCGTGATGAATACAGCCGCCATAGCCGCCATTGCTTTTGTTTGTGCCCAGTACGCTGATTATTTTTTGCATCTGCCAAGGTTCAGTGAAGCAACGGAACTTTCGGTTATCTGGCATTTACCTTTTGTCGGCGATTTATTTCCACTGAAAAACTTTGGTGTCAAATCGCTGGCTATATCGTTGGTAGCAGGACTTACCTGGCTCAATTACCGAAGTGTAAAAGCAGGAAGTTCTTTCCAGTTGATTTCTACGATTGTCAAGATCGGCGTAATTGCAGCACTTATTATTGGCATTTTCTTTTTTGGTAACGGATCAGTGGAGAATTTTTTCCGGTCGGAAAATCCGAAACAGGGCGATGCCTTGCTCAGCGGCATTATTGCGGCGCTCACGGGGGCTTTCTTTGCCTATGATGGCTGGATCAATATAACTTTTATTGCAGGTGAGATAAAACAACCGCAACGGAATATTCCCCGCAGTTTATTCACCGGTGTTATTGCCTGTATTATTGTTTATGTATTAGTGAACCAGGCCTATCTCTATGTATTACCTATAGAAACAATTGCTGGTTCTTCTTTAGTTGCTTCAGACGCAATTAGTGTTGCCATCGGCAATACAGGAGGGGCATTGGTGGCTGCCATGATCGTCATCTGTACCTTGGGTGCCATTAACGGAAATATTATGGCCACCACCAGAGTTACATATGCGATGGGAAAAGATAAAGCTTTTTTACCCTGGGCGGGTAAAGAGCATCCAAGGTATCAAACACCGGGCAACGCCTTATGGCTGCATAGCATCTGGATAGCTGTCCTGATCATTTCCGGTTCCTTTGATATGCTGGCAGATATGATGGTCTTTATCAGCTGGATCGCCTATGGTATGGGCGCAGTAGGTATATTTATGCTGCGAAAGAAAATGCCGGAAGCTAAACGGCCGTATAAGATATGGTTACACCCATTTGTAACTTTATTATTTATTGGGTTTACCGCTTTGTTTCTTGTCATCACGGTCTACAACGATATCACCAACTATATCAACGACCGGCAACCGGTTGTCAATTCTCTGCTCGGTATCATTATCGTAGCATTGGGTATACCGTTTTTCTTTTATTTCCGGGAAAAAAAGAAATGATTAATGCATCATTTTTTTGATCATCTTTCCAAGCAACATCAATCCATAATCGGTATCCTCGTCCCAGGGGCGGGCAAAACTTATACGGATACAATTATTATAATTACAACTGGCAGAGAATATTTTCCCGGGTACAATGGATATATTTTGTTTCATCGCTTCCACCCGTAGTTTGAAGGTGTTTACCTTTTTATTCAGTTGCACCCACAAAATAAAACCACCATGCGGCCGGGATACTTTTGTGTCCACCGGGAAATGATCAATGATCGCCTGCAGGTAACGGAGGCATTGCGTATGCAGGGCTTTGCGCATTTGCTTTAAATGGTATTCATAGCGTCCATGCTGCAGGTAATGTGCAATAGCAGCCTGAGTAAGGGTAGGAGAGCTGATATTATGGATCCGCTTGATCTGCTTAACGGGCTCTAAAAATTTACCCGGCATTACCCAGCCAATACGATAACCGGGGGATAAGGATTTACTCAGTGAAGAACAATGCATCACCAGTCCCCTCGTATCGTAATATTTGCAGGTACGCGGCCGGTTCTTCCCAAAATAGAGTTCACCATATATATCATCCTCGATCAGGGGGATATTTTTTTTCGTAATGATCTCTACCAGTCTTTTCTTGTTCTCATCCGGCATACAACCACCGAGCGGGTTATTAAAATTGGGGATGACCACACAGGCTTTGATGGTAAATTTTATGATCGCTTCTTCCAAACTATCCAGGTCAAGACCGGTTATGGGAGAAGAAGATATCTCAACCACTTTTAAGCCCATGCTTTCCAGCGACTGAAAGATGCCGAAGTAGTTGGGAGATTCAACGGCGACCGTATCACCCGGTTGTGTAACCGCTTTAATGCACAGCGTGATGGCTTCAAGGCAACCACCGGTGACGACGATCTCATCCGGTTTTATTTTCCCGCCCCAATTAAAGGACAGCTTTGCAATTTGTTTTCGCAATTCCACATTGCCCTGTGTATGTTCATAGCTGATACAGGAATCCTTGCTTTCCCGCAGGGCCTGTACAACCGATTTGTTGATCTTGGCTGTAGGTAATAAAGAAGCATCTGGTGCGGCAATAGCAAAATTGATCACTTTGTCATTGTTCGAAGCAATATCTGAATAAATAGAAGCGATCATTTCTTTTACACTTACTTCATGCGATAATGGATCAGGCTGTATTGTTTTGGGTAACTCCGGGAAACGTTTCTGGTTAAAGCGAACGTAGTAACCCGACTTGGGTCTTGATTCGATCAATCCCTTTCCTTCCAAATGATAGTAGGCCTGGAAAGCCGTACCCATGCTGATACCATATTCATCACTCAGTACTCGAACAGAAGGCAGCTTATCACCGATCTTCAATACATCTTCTCCAATCATCTTTTCTAATCCATCTGCTACCTGCATGTAGAGATGGTCTTCAGTGGTGAAACTGTGTTTACGCATAATTCTAAGTTTGAAATAAGAGGTTAGAAGTTCGGGGATATCTTTGAAGTAAGGATTCGCACTTCTTACTTCATAGTTCGTACTTGATCTGATCTAGTCAAAAATACAAAAACTGAATCTGTTTTTTATAAAAAAAGAGTAAAATATTTGCACTATTATTTTATAACGGGTTTGTTTGAGAGATGAAACAATGGTATGATGAAAAAGGAAACCAGGTATGCGTTCATACTGTAAACCGTGAATCAAAAAAACTAAAATATGAATGAAATAACCATTGTGGAGTACCAGCCGGAGTAGCAGCGGTATTTCGAAAAATTTAACCGGCAGTGGATCGAAGAACTGTTTGAAATGGAACCGGTGGATGAATGGGTAGTCACAAACCCTGATAAAGCGATCATCGAACCCGGTGGAGCCATATTGATGGCGCTATACAATGGCGTGCCGGCCGGAACCGCAGGCCTGAGAAAATTTGATCATGGTATCTATGAATTTACCAAGATGGCAGTGGATCCTCCATTCCGGAGAAAAGGAATTGCAGAAGCGATCAGCTATGCCAGTTTTAAAAAAGCAAAAGAACTGGGTACTGCCAAAATGATCCTCTATTCCAATAAGCTCAATGCGGGAGCCGTGAAGCTTTACGAGAAGATCGGGTTCCGGCATGTGGAAGTGGAGAACGGGGTCTATAAAAGAGCCAATGTAAAAATGGATATATCTATTGATACAGCCATGCAACGGGCTCACGAATATGAACAAATGCTATTGCTAACCAATTAAACTCAATAACATGGAATTGCTAGCCGGAATTGATGTACGAAAAACAACGAATTCGAAACTGAAGGAAGTAGATTTTACCACGCTTGAATTTGGAAAATATGTGGCCGATCATATGCTCATCTGCGATTATGCAGCCGGAGACCAGATGGCTATCGGATGGCAACAGCCATTGATTGTTCCCTTTGCTAATTTATCGATGAACCCTGCCACTTTAGCCCTGCATTATGGACAAACGGTATTTGAAGGAATGAAAGCGTTCCGGATGCAGGATGGCGCTATCAATATTTTCCGGATTGAAAAACATTACGACCGCTTTGTCCGTTCGCTTGACAGAATGTGCATGGCCGCACCACCACGAGAGCTATTTATCGAAGGCCTGAAGCAGCTGGTAACACTTGACCGGGACTGGGTACCGGGCCAACCAGGCGCTGCCTTATACCTCCGCCCCTTTGTGTATGCCAGTGAAGCAAGATTTGGGGTCAAAATATCAGATCAATACCGTTTTATTATTTTCAGCGGGCCGGTGCCTGAACTCTATGCAAAACCGATCAGGGTAAAAGTAGAAACCAATTATGTGCGGGCGGCAAAAGGCGGGACAGGTGCAGCCAAATGCGGTGGCAATTATGGCGGTGCGTACTATCCAACCAAACTCGCAAGGGAGCAGGGCTATGAACAGGTACTCTGGACGGATGCGAAGGAAAATAAATTCATTGAAGAATCCGGTATGATGAATGCAATGTTTGTGATCAATGATGTGCTGGTCACACCCCCTTTATCCGATTCTATACTCGATGGAGTTACCCGTGATTCCATACTCACGCTTGCCAGTGAACTCGGCTATCCAACAGAAGAACGCCCGGTAGCGGTAACAGAATTGGAAAAAGCTTTTCACCAAAAAACAATTACTGAAGCTTTTGGTGCAGGTACTGCTGCAGTGGTAGCGCCCATTCAAACTATTCATATCAACGGGGTAGATTATCATCTTCCACCTTATACGGCCTATAATGTATTGAACAAAATAAAAAATAAGCTGGAAAGGATTAGGGTAGGGCTGGACGAAGATGTGCATGGATGGAATTGTATCGTTTGATTTTTTGTCCCGATAGCTATGGGGATTGGGTTAGTAAAAGGAGGCTGTCTCCTAAGTCGTTAAACGTCATTGCGAGGGAGGAGCGACCGAAGTAATCTGTTGAACATCAAATTGATGAATTCTCTCAGATTGCTTCATTTCATTCGCAATGACGACTTATGACAGCCTCTTTTTTATTTCGTATTTTACTGCCTCAACCTAAAAGCGACAAAAATGAAAACAGCGATCGTAACCGGTGCATCCGGTAACCTGGGACAAGCCGTTATTAAAAAATTCCTGGATGAAGATTTTTATGTTACCGGTACGATCATCCCCGATGATTCAGTGACAATCGACATCCGGGGCAAACATTTTGAAACCGCCATAGTGGATATGATGCAGGAAGAAGCAGCGCAGCAGTTTGTTGACCTGATGGTGGCCAAGCATAATAGTCTTGATGTAGCTGTATTGACTGTCGGTGGTTTTGCTATGGGGAATATTATCACCACGAAAACAGCAGATATTACCAAACAATACAAACTGAATTTTGAAACAGCCTATAATGTGGCGAGGCCTGTCTTTACACAAATGATGAAACAGGGGAGTGGTCGTATCTTTTTGATCGGTTCCCGCCCGGGTAACGATATGAAAAATAGTAAAGGCATGGTAGGATATGGGCTGGCCAAATCACTGATCTTCCGCCTGGCTGAATTAATGAATGAGGAGTCAGGAGGTAAAAATATTGTAACGTCTGTTGTGGTTCCTTCTACCATTGATACCCCCCAAAACAGGAAGAGCATGCCCACCGCTGATTTCAGCAAATGGGTAACACCCGAAGCCATTGCCGGTACCATTTATTTTTATTGCAGCCCCGAAGGAGCGATACTGCGGGAACCTGTGATCAAGGTTTACGGCAATTCTTAAAACTACTTCAACACCGATCTGTACCATGGGCCGGTAAGGAGAGAAGACGGTAAGTACTGAATTTAAAGAAAGTTTTTTTTTCGGCTTACCGCCATCCCGTCAATGAGTAAGCTTTGGGATAGACACCGGCGGGTCATTTTCTGACAGTTTGATTACCAACCTTCAGCATCTTTGGCAAGGCTTTTGTAAAAAAGTGGTAAATCTACAAGTTCAAACATGAAAACGACCATTGTTGCCATTTCCGCCTTTTTGCTCAGTATTATAGCCTCCCAATCCCAGACCCTTAAAGTCGGTGTGAACTTTGCCAATTTAAGTATAACCAATGATGGAGATATTGATGAAGCCAAAATCCTCACCAGTTTCCAGGTAGGATTTAGCGGTGATTTGAAAATTGCGCCCTTTCTTTCATTTCAACCCGGTATTTTATTTACTGGTAAAGGTTCTAAAACACAATCCGGTGAAACCACCGATGCTACTTATTATCGGGCAACCAGTAATCCTTATTATGTAGAGATTCCGGCAAATTTTGTTTTTAAAACACCAACCGGTCCCATTAAATTTTTTGCGGGTGCTGGTCCATATATCGCGGTGGGGGTAGCAGGTAAGAATAAAGTGGAGGGGAAATTTTTAGGAACTTCTTTCAGCAGTGAAAAAGCGATTGAATGGTCCAATGATGATCCTTCTACATTTGATTATGAAGAAGGTTCAGGCTATGGCATTCTGAAACGTTTCGATTATGGATTTAACGGCCTTGCCGGTATCGAAACCACTAATATTGTTTTATCTTTCAACTATGGTTTGGGCCTGGCTAAATTACAAAGCGGCAGAAACAGCAGTGCTGATGATAAAAATAAGCACCGGGTACTGAGTCTGACACTGGGCATTAAATTATAAACGTATTTTTCAATACATCCCTGAGAACCGCCGTCGCACTTCGTTGTGTGACGGCTTTTTTTTTCTGTACAACTCCTAAAACGAATCGAAGTTAGATCACAAAGTAATTTTCCAGGAAAAAAAGAGTGAAACCCCTTGCCAATTATTTTTTGCCGGCCAGTAATTGTTGCTCCCTCATTCATAACCAGCTTTTTAATTTCAGTTACACACAAGTAAACTTACGATAGCAGCTTAAGCATTTCTCCATGAAATACCCATAAACAGACATCATCTCACCTCTTTTGGAGTCTAAATTCTTTTAAGTGTTTATTCTTAATTATTTTTAAGTTTCGAATATCTTTTTAAGAGAAAACCACTAGTCCAATTTATATGAAACCACCTATTTATATCCGCCCAGGGGGTAGAACCTTTGCTGACTGCAGCCCTGTCTTGCCAATCAATACAGGAAGGATCGCCCTTTTTATTATTCCCTTTTTCCGGTATGCTATGATACTGGTAATCGCCATAATATGTCTTTTCTTTATGGTCTCCACTGCCAATGCGGCGATCAAAACATCAGGAGGATCTGGTAATTGGGTTGCTGCCGGTTCCTGGTCTCCGACGGGTGTACCGGCCAACGGTGATATAGTAATTATTGCCAGCGGACATACTATTACAGTCAATACCAATACGAATAATTTATTAAGCCTTACGATCAATGGTACTCTCGTGATCGGGAATAATAATGCTGACCGGACCGTTGCAGTTAGTGGGACGATTACGATTGCCAGTGGCGGAATTTTCAGAACAGCAGGCAATGGTGGTAATGAATTGGAGATGGGGGGACAACTTATTAATAACGGTACATTCGATATGTCCATCAGCGGGTCCACTGCTGAAGTGACCCTGAACGGTTCAGCCAATCAATCGATCAGTGGCAGTGGGGCCACTATGGATTTTGACCGGCTTATTATTAACAACAACGGTGCAGCGAATAATAATATAGCAGAAATACTCAGCACCAATTTTACTGCAGCGGCTGGTTTTCTTACACTCACCCGCGGTATTTTAAAAATGTCAGGAAGTTTTAACTTCTCCAATACTTTTTTTAATTCGGCTTCACCTGTCATTCATTCCGATGAAGGATTATGGCTGAACAATGCGAATGCAACTATTACTGGTCAGAACGGGGATACCCAGTTAGATGGTTTGCTACGATTATCTGACGGGACTTATATCGCAGGTAATACATCCGAGCGGGGGCTTCTCTATAACAGCGGGGCCAATTTCATGATGGAAGGAGGGGCCTTGAATATTGCTGGTGCATTTGCCGGAGCAACCAGTTCTTCTACCATTAACTTTAACCAAAGCGGGGGAACGATCACAGTCAATACCATCGGCAATAACAATAGCGTAGGATCATTTGATATCCGGGCTGCCGGTTCCGTTTTTGCTATGAGCGGAGGCACTATAGTATTGCAAAAAGCAGCTACTGCTTATACCGATTATATTAATTTTGCGTCCAGTTCCTCGGTTACCGGAGGGAAGATACAGGCAGGCAATGCAGCCACACCTTTCGGTACTGTTTTCTGGGCAAATAGTATTCCGGTGGTGTATGACCTGGAAGTAAAAGCGACCAATGCGCCTGTTTTCCAGTTACGTTCCAGTATTACTGTACTGAATGATGTTATTATTTCGGGCGTTCTGGATGCAGCAACACAAAATGTGCATATCAGTGTAGGACGCAACTGGATCAATAACGGGATCTTTTTACCCGGTACTTCCACCAATATTACGTTCAATGGTACTTTAGGCCAGTCAATTGGCGGGATCACCTCAACAGTCTTCAATCATTTGACGGTGAATAATACCGGCGGCAATGTAACATTAAATACAACCGCAACGATAAGCGGCTCTGCCAGTTTTACTGCCGGTATTCTTACATCAACAGCTATTACCCCGCTGATCTTCCTAGATAATGCCACGACCAGCGGTGCTAATAATAATTCCATCAATCCATCCTATGTAGACGGGCCGGTTCAGAAAACCGGGGATGATGCTTTCACTTTCCCGATAGGAAAAACCGGTAGCGGCTATCATCCATGCGGAATCTCTGCACCTTTGCTGGTTACGGATGTGTTTACAGCTGCATATATGCGGTCCAGTGCGATTGCCCTCGGTGGTATTACCGCGCCGGGACTCTACCGGGTAAGCACATGCGATTATTGGAATATTGACCGCACCATCGGCGTATCACCCGTGGATGTGACCCTTTCCTGGAATAGTTACAGTAATTGTAATGCCGCTACCTATGTCAACAACCTGGGCACACTCACCATTGCACATTTTAATGGCACCCAATGGGATACTCATAGCGCCAGCAGTGTAACCGGAACTGTTTCCAGCGGCACCATTACCCGCAATGCTGTTGCTACTTTCAGTCCCTTCAGCCTCGGTAGCACCACTGCAGGCACCAATCCTTTGCCCGTTAAATTTTCAGCGATCAAAGCCTCGGCAGCGGGAAATGAAAATAAGATCGAATGGACCAACCTCACTGAAGAAAGGCTGCTAAAATATGAACTCGAACGATCGGCGGATGGAAGGACTTTTACCCGCCTCCTGGAAACAACACCCCGGATGAATACGGGTGGAGCGGTCAGTTATGTTGAAATGGACCGGGCCGTGAATAACAACATGGTATTTTACCGGGTCAAAGCCATTGATCAGGGCAGTGAGATTAATTATAGCGCTATCGTCAGTGTGAACAGAACGAATAATGGAGATCCAAAGATGCTGCTGTACCCAAACCCGGTACCCGGCAAACAATTCACCATTCAACTGTATAGTGTAGGCCGGTCGGATTATAGTGTAGAACTCCTGAACAGCATTGGGCAGGTAGTGACAAAGACGCTTTGGTTACATGCCGGTGGTGCAGCTTCGCGGACCATTGAGCTGCCGGCAACAGCTAATCCGGGGATCTATATTGTGCAAGTAAGCGGTGATGGAAAACAAAGGCAATCAAAGATCCTTGTTCAATAGATGAGACGGTCGCCACTAACCCAGTCCATTTCAGTTAACTTGCGGTCAATTCCGAAAGCTATCGGGAAAAACTTCTACTTATGCGCTACATGAAATGGATTGGCCTTGCAGCAGCTCTGTTATTGGTAGGGGCCTGTTTTATGCCCTGGGTATTTATTGAATCAAAGAATTTAACGGTGACCGGTGTACAAACCACGGGTACCAATTTTGGTAAGCCCGGATATTTTCATTTTATACTCGTGGCTGTATTTTTTGTATGTACCCTGTTGCCAAGAGTGGGGGCCAAGCGGTTGAACCTTCTTGTCACGGGATTGAATGTTGGCTGGGCCCTCCGCAATTTTTTTGTACTGGGTATGTGTTCCGGTGGAGAATGCCCGGCAAGAGAGGCAGGTATGTGGCTGATGATGCTGGCTTCGGTGCTGATGCTGGTATCGGCCCTCTTTCCAGATATGAAAGTACCGCAGGAGAAAAAGTAGCCTCACCTCAACCCTCTCCATTATCTGGAGAGAGGGAAGCCTCACCCCAACCCACTCCACTCCGTGGAGAGGGAGTAATACAGTACTCCGAAAGAGCAAGATTCTCTACAACCGGAATAACCCTGACGAAGCCATTTTATAATAAACAGTAATGTTGTTATCTGCAAAGTTTAATTGCGGAGAAAGTCTCCTTCTCCGCAATGCGGAGAGGGTCGGGCAGAGGTGGTATTCACAACGCACCTTCAATCTTTCCAGCACCCCTTCCAGGTCATCCGCTATTTCTTCATTTTTAATCCGCAGGATTTTCATTCCCATTTCAGTTAGTACATAATCTCTTGCCTTATCATATTCTGTCTGGTCGCCAAATTCGTGGTGTTTACCATCCAGTTCGATCACTAATTTGCGGGAAGCACAATAAAAATCAGCGACATAAAAATATTTTTTCCATCCTTTTAATTTATAAACGATGGGGTGCTGCCGTCTTACTTTTTTTCCTTTGATACCGCTGTTACGAAGCACTTGCCAAAGAAGATATTCTTCGGGTGTCATCTTTTGACGAAGTTCCCTGGCAATACGAATAGGGGAGGGCATTTTTTTTAGTTTGAATGTAAAAAAAATCAGAAAACAGCAAAGCCTCACCCCGGCCCTCTCCACATTATGTAGATGAAGGAATACAGTACTTCGAAACAATAAGAATTTCTACAACCGAAATAATCCCGACGAAGCAACTTTATAATAAACAGGAATATTTTTAACTGCAAAGTTTAATTGCGGAGAAAGTTTCCCTCTCCGCTCTGCGGAGAGAGTCGTGGTGAGGTGGCATTTTTTCGGAGAAAGACCCCTCTCCGCAGCCCAGAGAGGGCGTGAGTTTCCCCCCGAAAATGAGGATAAATAGTTGATTAACTGTTTTCCTCACAATTTCATAATGCCATAGATTCGCCTAAGTATTTATTTTTTTATCCTTTCCTCAACCCTGCGAAAGTCAGCCCCTGTATCCTGCAGAATGACTTTTATTGCTACATCCAAAATGAGAACTATGCGGAAGGTTTACTTGATTCTTTCAACGATATTCTTTTATAGTGGCGTCTCGGCACAAACTCTTTTCGATTCTTTTACGGATGGTGATTTTACAACAAGCCCGGTTTGGATTGGTAGCACAACTTCTTGGGGTATAGTTGTTAATAGTGATGTTGCTGCCGGCGCAACCGGATCCAACACCATAAGATTAAGTGCCCCCGCTGTAAATCAAACTGATTACTTAACCAGCCAAATTGCTATATGGGGTACAAGCCAGGAATGGGGCTTTTTTTTAGGTAGAAGAGCGCAGGCGGCAACCGCAGCAAACCAATCTTATTTTTGGTTATATGCAAATGAAGCAAATCTAACTTTGCTAACTGTTGATGGGTATAGAATTGCGTTCGGGGATGATAGTGGTGGGGATGATATCCGGTTGGAATATATTGTAAACGGAGTTGTAAGCTCAACTGTAATAACATCTACAGGTTCCACTCCAAATACAATAACAGATTTTGGAATTCTTATTCGTGTTACCCGGTCATTATTAGGTACGTGGGAAATTTTTACTTCAATACTTCCTGTTGCGAGTGGTAGCGGTGCTATCGCTACCGATATTCCAAATGCAGCAAATGCAAATATCAGCCAGGGAACTGGAACAAATAATTCACTGGCTCCAGCTACTAACAATTATATTGGTATAGCTGCCTTCCATAGTACTGGTCCTGACGCTATCATAGGTGTAGAATTTGATCAAATTTATTTTACTCCTAGTGTTACTACTAATACTATAACTCTTACTTCTGTTTCAAGTTTAGTATTCAATTTGACAGATTGTAATGATACCGAAACCGGAACGATTGATTTTACTTCTACTGGCACTTTCTTAGCTGGTAATACATATAACTTGGAACTTTCCGATGCACTTGGATCGTTTGCCAGCCCGCTAATAATAGGCAGTGAATTAAGTACCGCAAATACGGAAAGTGTTCCGTTCACGATACCTGCAGGAACTTTAAATGGAACACAATACAAAATAAGAGTAGTTAGTGATAACCCTTCTGCGACCAGCGATTTAACTGCTGATATTACAATTAACCAGGCAGGTTCATGTCTTTCAGCCGCCACCGATTATTTCAGATCAAGAAATACGGGTAACTGGGCTTCAACTGCTACCTGGGATTCTTCACCGGATAATATTTCATGGCATCCGGCAACATTAGTTCCTACCAGCTCAGCAAATACGATCACAATAAGAAACTTGCATACCGTTACTGTTTTCATTGATGCTAATATGGATCAGGTAACAATAGAAAACGGGGGGATATTGACTCATACTGCTGGAATTTTGACGATTAATGATGATGCGTCGGGTGATGATTTTATTATTCAAAGCGGGGGACGATTTACCTTAAATTTTGCTGGTAATGCTCCTGTTTTTTCGCCATCAACAGCTAGTGCGAATATTAATACAGGAGGTGCTCTGAGAGTAACTGCTGGCGGAATGACTGGAGCGGGAGCTGGAGTAAACTCAGTAAATTATATTTACCAGGACGCCTCAGTAGTAGAAGTTACAATCGCTTTTTCTACTAGCGGTGTTACTTATTTCCCAAATGTGAATGCAACAACAATTCCCATCTTTCGGGTTCTTACAAATCTTATTGTAGGGGGCGGGACACCGACAATATTTAATGGGGTATTCGAAACAGATTTTCCCATTTCATTCCAAAATGCAGGGAATAAAACATTTAGAAATGGAATCCGGGGAACTGGGGATGTTACCGCCTTAGCTACTTCCGGTACCTTTTACATTAAT
This sequence comes from Bacteroidota bacterium, assembly GCA_034408705.1. GTDB lineage: Bacteria > Bacteroidota > Bacteroidia > Chitinophagales > Chitinophagaceae > JJ008. The sequence continues at coordinate 6,864 of JAWXCO010000215.1, read as the reverse complement.
GGAATCACTGCTGAATTAGGTGGAACAGGAATCATTACTACACCTCCTACCAGGTTGGAAATCGGATCAGCCTCTGGAACTACAGTTTCTGTAACAGCCAGTAAAACGGTTGTTGGTAATATTTCACTACTACCAACCAATACATTTGTTGATCTCGGCAATTTTATTTTAACGGTATCAGGAATAATTACAGGTGGAGGAGCCAACTCCTTTATACGTACAAATGCCACCGGCTTTCTTACCTTGAACACCGTAACAAACAAAACCTTTCCAATCGGTGTAGGCAGTTCTTATAACCCTCTGGTAATTGCCAACGGTGGCGGTCTGCCCAATTATTCTGCAAGGGTAGCTGTGGGGATCAACCCGGTTATTGCTTTTCCAACCTATGGTATCAACCGCACCTGGAATCTTTTTGCTTCCAGTGCTATGTCTGGAGTAACAGTTGTTTTTCAGTACGCAACAGCTGACGCTAATGCAGGAGCTCTCCCACAGCCACAGACGATGGAGATTTTACAAAATGATGGAATATCCTGGAGTATCATACCGGGCAATATGAATATTAACCCAGTTGGGGCTGACCCTGCTTTTACAATAACTTCTGTAACAGGTCTTGGTATTGGTATGGTATCTACTCCTTATGCATTGGGTATTACCGGTACCCAGATTTTACCCTTGAATTGCATCATCGCCGCCCAATCTAAAAAAATAAACAATACAGGTCTCATCAGTTGGGAGGTGAGTAGCTGCAGCGAAGTCCTGAATTTTGAAATACAGCGTTTGGTGAATGGAAGTGCTTTTCTAACCATAGGAAGGGTGACACCCGGTTCCGCACTGGCACATAGTTATACAGATGCAGCGCTGGCCGGAGGCACCAATCTGTACCGGATCAAAATAAATGGAATCAATGGCGCCTTTAAATATTCCAACACAGTCGCCATTATCAATGATACCAAAGGTTTATTGATCACAGCCCTGTCGCCGAACCCGGTTGCTGACAAAGCCGCACTAATCATCAATGCGGCTAAGCCGGAGATTGTCAACTTTATTATTTACAGTATTTCGGGTCAACCAGTCAAACAATGGCAGGCCATGGTGACCGAAGGAAGTAATACTATTGCTGTTAATACAACCGGACTCGCGGCCGGTATCTATCACCTGGCTGCAACCAGTGCCGATGCAAAAACTGTGATGCGATTTGTTAAACAATAACCGATAAAGTTTATACAGGCACAAGCATCTTTTGACCGGGATGCTTTTTTGCTAAACAATAGTTTTCCACAGCCTGCTGAAAAAGCATTTTATAATCATGTATCTTCTTAATTTTATAAAACCTACTCTATATCTGAATTCTCTTCCTGTTGCGATATTAGCGCTCATGTACCGTTACTCCATCAACAAACAGGACTAATCAACTACATCAAACATTGAATTTAAGTCATCCTTCGGAAATTTATTTCCTCAGGATGACATTATAAAAATGCTGGCTGCTTAACGAGATGCCAGTAAATAAGATTGATAAACAGGAGAGCAGCTGTTCTTCATGTTATCATGATACCTGATACCGCTAGCATGGGTTACGGTCTCTTAGTTGTGTATTTCGGATCCCTCCCCCTTGAATGAACGGCAACCACCTGTTGCAACCCGATCCTTTGTTGGCATTTTATTTTTTAAAATCAAAAATTATTTTATGAAAAAATTTTACTTTTTTTTCGTGCTGGTATTGATGGTGTCTTTGAGTTGGGGACAGGCAAGTCTAACGAATGGAAGCCCCATTGCAACAATCGATTTTAGTAGTTCAACGTCTACAGGTGTCGGTTCCAATCCTTCAACGGCATATACTGGGGCAGGTTTTGAACCAGGTCCAACAACTGCGGGCAGGTTAAATTCAAATGCATGGGCTCTAACCGGTTGGTCGGATGGCGCCTTGGTTTTTGGAGGTACTCGTACAACGGCTTCTACAGATTACACAAGAGGGGCGTCAAACATAGCAGTTTCGACTGGTGGTATGTATGCTTTTACCGGAGCGCCCGGTAGCGTTTCTAATCCTTCCTTAATGTTTCAACCGGGAGGTAGTGATTGGGTTCCGGGAACTCTAACACTTCGTATTAAAAACGACGGGACCACCATCATAACTGAATTGGCTGTTACTTATAATCTATATGTAAGAAATGATCAGGGAAGAAGTAATTCATTCAATTTTTCACATTCAGTAGACGATGTCACTTACGCTCCTGTTGGTGCAGTAGATTATACTTCTACAGCTACACTTGATGCTTTAGGATGGGTCCTGGTTGGATTAGCTCCTTCGAGGAGTACAACCATCACAGGACTTAATATTGCCCCGGGCAGTTTTTATTTTATCCGTTGGTCTTGCGCAGATGTTGGTGGCGCTGGTTCAAGAGATGAATTTGGATTGGATGATATTAGCGTAACAGGAACTTTTGCGGGGAGCGGTGCACCTGATGTTGCTCTTTCATCTTCCAACCCTGCTGTAGCTGCTGGCAATATTTTACAAGGAAATACTACTATTCTCATTTACGAATTTGATTTGGCGGTGACCACTGCTTCTGTCTCATTAACCGGAGTAACAGTAACAACTGCCGGCACTTACGCGGTGTCCGATTTTTCATCGTTCAGATGTTGGTATTCAGCTGACAATATTTTTAATCCGGGATCAGATCAATTACTATCATCTGTTACACCGGCTACAACAGGTGACCAGGTATTTACACCATTTACCAGCCAGGTTATTGGTACCGGTACTACGGGATATATTTTTATTACTGCAAATGTGGCTTGTAACGCCGTGCCGGCGAATACGATTTCTGTAAATGCAATAACAACGGGGCAAATTTCTTTTGCCAGCGCTAATAAAACCGGAATTGCTTTTGAGGGTGGTTTACAAACCATTACAGCAGCAACACCGAATAATGCAACCGGCTTTGGTGCCACCAATGGAAATGCACAGTCATCCGTAAACTGGACAAATCCCACTGGTTGCTATAATGAGATAATGATCGTGGCGGCTACGACTAACAACACCGGTACACCTACCGGTGATGGCACGGCCTATAACGCCAATACTGCTTTTGGTGCGGGTACTGCCCTCGGTAATGGCTTTGTTGTGTATAAAGGGAATACATCACCGCAGGACGTTACTGCCTTAACTAACGGTACAACCTATTATTTTAAAATATTTACACGCTTTGGTACTACCTGGAGCAGCGGAGTCGAAGTAAGTGCAACTCCCACAGCTCCTGTTGTAACTACTTATACCTGGGTCGGGGGTAATGCTGCTTTTACGACAAGTTCAAACTGGTCGCCTGCAAGAACTACACCTGATGTAACAGATATACTTGAATTCAATAATGCTTCAACAGTAACTTTAACCGGAGTGCCAACCCAAACCATTGGGAAATTGCTGGTATCAAATAATACTACCGTTAATTTGCAGGCCGGGGCTGCCAACACTTTGACGATTGGTGGTGGTACTGGAATTGATCTTTCTGTGGCTGCCGGGTCATCATTAATTATAGCTGGTGGCAATGCATTAACTATTATCGTGGCAACAGGGGCCACCGGAACGGTAGCCGGCAATATGACATTCACGGCTGCTCCACATAAACTAGATGCAGTTGATGCAATCGGTATTACATTTAATAGCCCTGCTATATTTACACAAGGCACTGGTTGCACTGGTAACATATTCACCAATGCAGGAACTGCCAGTGCGATCGTATTTGCAACAGGTTCTGTCTTTGTACAAAATACCGGATCAAATCCCTTTGCATTAACATCTCCTTCTTCCAAAGTCATTTTTCAAACAGGAAGCTTATTTAAAGTTCAACAGAATGCACCGTTGAGCCTCGCGGGCAGAACCTATGCTAATCTTGAAATTAATTTCCCAACTTTCTCTCAATCGCAGACAGGAGTAACTGCGCTTACAGTATACAACCTGACAATAACAGACGGTACACTAAACCTAAACCTTACAACAGGAGGTACTAGTATTAAAGGGAATATATCGGTTGCTGCCGGCGAAACCCTGACCTTTACACCAGCCAGTGCAAGCAACATAACTTTTAATGGAACAGCAGTACAATCAATAAACAACAGCGGTACACTAAGTTTCGGAACAAATGCCAGCGTGACAGTAAATAACAACAACGGTGTTACTGTAAATACGGATATAGCATTGGGTTCTTCAGCAACACTAACATTAACAAACAGTATTGTTACATTAGGCAGTAATAATTTATCTGTAACAAATATTACAGGTGGTTCAGCTACTTCCTATATCAGGACCAACGGTACCGGCGCATTAACTGTTAACAATATTACTACCGGTAAAACTTTGCCAATCGGTAATGCCCAATACAATCCATTGATCATCGGCAACGGAAGCGGTCATAACTGGACTGGAAAAGTGGCGGATGGTATAATAGCCGATCCTGGTTTCAGTACCGCTAAAGCGGTATTAGTTACCTGGGATGTTACACCTTCTGTAAATCCTCCGGCAGGTGCAGCAGATATTACCTTCCAGTTTAATGAGACATCACAGGTAGGTGCTTCATTCAACACTGCAACATCGGTAAGAGCATGGAACAGGTCAACCGGTGTTTGGCTTCCTGCGGGTGCTACCGGCGCTGTTAATACAATAATTCCAACGGCGGCTACGGTAAAAATAATGGGTCTTAATACCTTTAGTCCTTATGGATTGGCCACTGTAGACGGACCGCTCCCTGTTAAATTCACTAACTTTATAGCTTATCCCCAGGGTAGTGGTATCAAAGTTGATTGGAGCAATCTGACCGAATCGATGGTTGCCAATTATAAAGTAGAACGTTCTGCTGATGGCCAGACCTTTGCGGCTATATCAACGATCAGCCCGGTACTGAACAATGGTGGCAAAGCTGATTATTCTTTCTTCGATGCCAATCCCGTCAACGGCATTAATTTTTACCGCATCCAATCGCTGGAAGTTGATGGTCAGAAATTGTATAGTGTGATCGTAAAAGTGGATATCCGGGGTGGCAAAACACTTGTTTCGATCTATCCGAATCCTGTTAGTGGCAATATCGTTTCCTTCCAGACAACGGCCCTCCTCAAAGGACAGTATACCGTTCGTGTGATCAATGCCGGCGGACAAACCGTATTCAGCAGATCATTCCAACATGCAGGTGGTGCATTGACGGAAGCCCTGCAATTACCAGCTAACATTATAGTGGGTATCTATAGCCTGCAGGTAAGCGATGGAACGATGAACACGGTGCGGAAATTTATTATCAGGTAATCCAAGAAAAACTAACAATAGCAAAGAGGGTCATGTTTTATGACCCTCTTTTTTTGGTGGTGCTTGTAAAAGGGACTTTTATATAGCCCCGCTTCTCTATTGAACCTCTCTAAGGTTATATTTTGCGGCCCGATGATTTAACGGGCATTGATTATGATTTTTTCGGTAGTCGCCAAACCAGTAGCCTGGTTCAAAGTACGAACGGAATACATACCGCTTGTAAGACTATTAATGGCCAATGAATTATTTTGGTAGGCTTTCCATTGTTTCAGTGTTCTGCCGGTCATATCGAGGAGGCTGATATCACGGGAAGCAGCATCGGCAAAAAGAACCGTTACATTACCATCGGTACTGGGTGTTGGGAATACGACTGTTCTGGCATCCTGCTTTTCACCCTGTACGGCCCTTATCTCACTGTATTTATAATTACCATCCAGGTCCGTTTGTTTGATACGGTATTGTGTAATGCCTTTGATATTGTTCAGGTCTGTGTACTGGTAGTTCAGCTTACTGTTGCTGTTACCTTCAGAGGCCTGTGAATTGACAAACACCACCGGTTCCCAGCTATTGCCATTGGTCATGCGTTCGAGGCTGAATCCCTTGTTATTAGTCTCTGTAACGGTGGCCCATTTCAACTGAACCGTATTTGCATTACTGCGGGATGCATCGAAAGAAGCAAAAAGAACCGGCAGGGGTGAACCGCCGATAGATTTGATCGGGGGTGCACAGGGGCCCAAACAGTCATTCCCGGTATAAGGGGTAATTGCTATTTCCAGTTCGCTGAGTGAACAGACAATAAACGGGGAGGAGGTATAGTTCCGCTGTATTCCTATCATGCCGGTAGCATCAATACAGGTGTTGATTACAGTAACCCCACTTACCGTTATGGTCAGGTTGATCCGCTTATTACCGCTTGTCGGGTTGATGAAATCAAAGCTCACCGTGCGAAGGCAGGGATTCACGCCACTCGTAATGATACGAAATGTTGTTTTAACTATTATGGGGCAGGCAGCTTGTGCTTTGAGAGAATTGTAAGTGCATGCAATGATTGCAAACAGGAGTATAATTCCTTTTTTCATGGTCGGTACGGTTTAGTTTTCAAAGTTCAGATTCCGGGTAAAATTACGGTATCGAATAAGCGATTCTCCGTGATTCGACCGTAAAACTAGCAGTGAAATTTCGTAGTTGCAAATTATTTACGAAGTATTTTTTCCAATATGTTACTTCGTAGAATTACGAGTTAGTTACAGTAGGTTGCTGTTGAGGCAGATAGAAAATCATAAGAGGCAAAATATTTTTTATCTCTTATGTAGGCTCATGAAGTAAGATGGTAAGAGCAGACAAAAAAAATAAGGAGGCTGTCTCAAAAGTAAGAGGCAGCCTTTTTTTATTTTCAGTTTTTTGGGGTGGGTTATTCACAAAATGGCTGTATAAATAGTGGGCTTTCTGGTTGAGTGCAGTATTGTTTTTGTTCACTAGCGTTTTGATGTTGTAAGTACAAGCTCTTTGAAAATCTTGTCTGTATTGAGTTTCAGGGACATTATGGCCTGCAACGATTTGAAATTATTGCA
>JAWXCO010000214.1:0-2840 GCA_034408705.1 Bacteroidota bacterium | reverse complement strand
GCTTTCGCTCAGAAATATTAGTCATTGCACCTACTATACGAATGGCCTTTCCTTCGTTATTTCTATAGATTACTGCCCGGTCAAATACATAAAGTGTTTCCCCTAGTTCATTAATTACCCTGTATTCCAGTTCCCATCGGGTAACTAAGGGGTTAGCAATTGCTTCGTAAAAACTACTTTTGATATTGGCACGGTCTTCTGGATGAAAATGGTCTTTCGACCACATAGTACTCTCCGGAAATAATCCTGCAGCGTCTTTTCCAAAAAATCTTTCAATGGCTTTTGAGCGGTAGTAGGTTTGGTTGACGATATCCCAATCCCAAATGGCATCATCTGTAGCTTCGGTTACTTTTTCAAAACGTTCATTGGCTTGCAGCAACTGTATATCAGCTTCTTTTCTCGATGTAATATCAAAACGAATGGCTAAAAATTGAAAGGGTTTATTTTTTTCATCTAAAAAAGGTACAATAGTGGTGTACACCCAATAATAGACGCCATCTTTTGTTAAATTTTTTATTTCTCCCCGCCATACCTTTCCTGATGTTATCGTTTTCCATAAATTTTTAAAAAATTCTTTAGGGTGATGTTTAGAATTAATTATTTGATGTGTTTTTCCGATCAACTCTTCTCTATTATATCCTGAAATTTCGCAAAAGTTATCATTCACAGAAGTAATAACTCCTTTTTGATCTGTAAAAGCGATAATGGCAGACTGATCCAAAGAAAATTTATAATGATTTAATGCTTTTAAATTTCTCTCTAATTCCAGAGCGGCTACCTTTTGGTCATGAACATCCAGGAGACTTCCATAAATTTTGGTACACTTGTTATTCGCTGTTTCGCTTTTTCCAATGATCCTGATCCATCGTTCATGTCCTTTGCCTGTAAGGATTAATATCTCTTCATCAAACTCAAGTCCTTCATTAATTAAATTAGTTACTGCCTGCTGTACTTTTTCTTTATTTTCCCCTCTATACAATTCTAAGCTGCCAGTTAAGGTAGGGTTGTAGCTATCGTCCACTTCCATTATTTCCATTACCATAGGAGACCAGTACATATTATCTCCATCCTGGTTTACTAAGTCCAGCTCCCAACTGCCTATCCGGGCCATTTGGCTGGCTTGAGAAAGCAACTCTTCGTTTTTTGCCTCTTGTGTAATGTCAAGTGTAATTGAGTTGTACAAAATGGTGCCGTCTGCCAAAAAAATAGGAGTTCCAATACCTAATTGTGTACGAAGTTCGCCAGATGGCAAAATATATTTGAAGCGACAAGTCCACCTTGATTTTGTTTGAACGGATTTAAGTACACTTGCCTTCACCGCTTCAAATTCACCACCCGCCTTAATTTGATCCCATACCAGGTTTACATTCTCTAAAACCTCATTAGCTGTAAAACCCCACACTTTCTCAACCGCTCCGGAAACATACCGCAAAGAGTCAGTTCCATCGGGATGAATTAGATATTGATATACTATCCCTGGCAGATTTTCAGAAAAAGAGAGTAGCCTGTTTTCCGATTCTTTAAGTGAGTTAATATCCTGAAAACTTCCGTAAATGCGTGTGCACTTACCGTCTGCAAATTCAGTATTCCCAATGGCACGCACCCACAGTTCCTTCTTTTTAGCAGTGACCAAAACAGCTTCAAAATCAAATGGTTCTCCGGTAGAAATACATTTTTCAACGTTTAACAGCACAATTTGGCGAAAATCTTCTCTATAAAAATTTATGCCAGTTTCCAAATTGGGCACAAAAGATTTTGGGTCTGTTTCATGCAATTGGTGAACCTCGTCTGACCAAAATATCTTTTGATTCACTAAATCCATCTCCCAACTGCCAATTTTGGCCAAACTTCTGGCCTCACGATTCAATTCCCTCAATTTCTTTTCTTCTGTAATGTTCTTGGCTGTGGCATAGATTAACCCCTTCTCCAATGCGGAATTGCAATACCAACTCAGCCAGATGATGTCACCGCTTTTGGTAAGGTAGCGGTTCTCAAATTTGAAGATGTTTTCTCCATGTTCCAGGAGCAGCAACTCATTGGTAAAAATATCCTTATCCTCCGGGTGTACAAATTCGTCAAAGGTATGGTACAGGATTTCTTCCTCGCTGTAGCCCAACAACTCACAGCCAGCTTTATTTATCCTTAGGAACCTTCCCTTAAAATCCGCCAGGCAAAGGATATCCGGAATTGCATTGAACAAATGACTCAAGTCATTTTCCAGTTTTTTTCGGTTGAGTTCTGATCCGATAAATCCCTTAAGATTCTTAAATATTTGGGTATACTTTTTTAAATATCTGGCATCATGCTTTGTGCCAATCTTCAGTACACCTACCACTTCATCATTGAACATTAAAGGGATACCCAACACAGCTTTTAAACCTATTTTTTTTGCGGCATCTCTTCGCACAAAGTCCTTGTGGTTATCAATATCATTCCAGAGAAGCTGTGTTCGTTCAGACCATACCTTGCCCGCCAGGCCTTCAGCTATTTGAAGTGCATTAACATCAAGACTGTAGTTATAAAATTTTTCATCTTCGGTGGCTGCTACATAATGGCTAAGCAATTGAATTTGGCTTTTTTCAAGGTTTAAAGTCCATAATTCTACCCAATCAAATTTTCCGGCTATACTGATTGATTTGCATAACTCTTTTGTCGCATTTATATAATCATTTTTTTCATTAAAATTTATACTGATCTGGGCTAATAACTCGTTTTCCAGCTCTTTTATCTTTTGCTCTGTTACATCCCGCTCAATAGAAACCCAGTGGGTGTACCAGCCTTTTTCATCAGCCACGGGAACCACAGTGAAGTTTGCCCAAAATTCCTCTCCGCTTTTCTTG
>JAWXCO010000213.1:0-5778 GCA_034408705.1 Bacteroidota bacterium | reverse complement strand
GGTTTGTATATCCTGGTAGATGGAAAAGCAATCATTAAATTAAGAGGAATAAATAATGAATTACTTAAAGCACTTTCTCAAACCAAAGGCTATTAAAAACTTTTGAAAAAATCTTTTTCAAAAATCACTTCAGTATAATGATAAAATGCTTCATTAGCTTTAACCAGTGGGAGAGTTAAAAAGGAGGAAATAAATTATGGTTCATCTTTCCTTTCTCAATCTTCAGCATGTATAATTGTTGGAAATAGCATTTCAGAAAGAATTTTATATAAAAAGTAAATATCTGTTTGTTAGGATGAAAAGTATCAGACGTCTTCCTCATGAATATTCTAATGTCACAATAACTGATACAGGAGCATTTTCATTTAATCACATTCTCAATTTGTTATGCCTGGGATTTATATAATCCATTCAAAATATTTTTCACCAAAAATGTCAATCAACTGGACACATCTGGACAGCGCATACAGCTCAGGACAGTTAAAAAATAATACCATGTTAAATTTGTTTATTAACTGCTGAATTTTTTACATAAATATTGTATATCTCCAAACTAAAACTTGCTATTATGAGAAATCTTTTCTTCATGCCGCTTATTTATTTATCTCGTGGGCTTTTTCTTTTCACTCTTTTTACTATTGTATCAGTCAATCTTTTTGCTCAAAAAACTGTAACCGGAGCCATAACTGGTGAAGAAAATAAACCCGTTAGCAATGTAAGTATTAAAGAAAAGGGCACTAGTGGAGGTGCAATTAGCGATGCAAACGGGAAATACAGAATTGATTTGAAAAACAGCAAATCTATTTTGATATTTTCTGCAGTTGGTTATGCTTCACAGGAAATTGCCGTTGAAAATAAAACTGTAATTGACGTTTCGATTGTTATCAAAGAGCAGATCTTGGATGAAGCTACTGTAATAGGATATGGTAGCCAAAGAAAGAAATTACTAACAGGGGCTGTATCTTCTGTTAACGCAAAGGATATATCCAACCTGCCTTTAACAGGCTTGGATCAGGCTCTTCAAGGACGTATAGCGGGAGTTCAGGTTACTCAAAACTCAGGAGAACCTGGTGGAAGCATTTCAGTGAGGATTAGGGGCGTTGGTTCCATTTCTTCAGGTACCGAACCTTTATATATAGTAGATGGAATACCCATGACACAGATCGCTGGTGGTATAAATTCCATTAATCCTAATGATATAGAAAGAATTGATGTGCTTAAAGATGCAGCAGCAGCAGCAATATATGGCTCCAGGGCTTCAAATGGAGTTGTGTTAGTTACTACTAAACAAGGTAAGGCTGGTAAGCTTTCTTTAAATTTTGATGCCTATGTTGGCACACAGCAATCTGTTAAAAAGATTGATCTTTTAAACGGGCCTGAATTCGCAATGTTAGCTAATGAAAATCTTGTAAACGGAGGGTTAGCGCCAAACCCTGACTGGAACAATCCATCATCACTTCCCTCATATGATTGGCAGGATGCAGTACTTGGCTCAGCTCCAGTTCAGAGTTATAATGTTTCTGCATCCGGGGGTACTGAAAAATCCCGTACCTATTTTTCATTAGGGTACCTCAACCAGGATGGTATATTGAACAACTCATATTATAAAAGATATACAGGCAGGCTGAATTCCGATTTTGACATAACAAAAAGAATAAAAGTAGGCGGTACTTTTAATTTTTCTTATGATGACAAAACAACTCCTATTACCCAGAGTGGTGATAAAGGCTCCCTAAATAATACTGTAAGAATGTGGCCGATAAATCCTATATTTTCCAGTGTAGATGGAGATATAAACAATGCGCTCTACGGGTATAAAGGATATGCTTTGATAAAGTCTGCAGCACCTGCATTGTATTATCCCGGTTTAAACAACGTGGTTTATATAGATAATGTTCATTATAAATACCCAAAAAAATCTACGAATATTTTGTTGGCAGCATTTGGTGAATATGAAATTATTAATGGTTTAAAATTCCGAACATCAGGTAATTATCTGCGGAACAATTCATTCTTCCAGTTTAGCAGGGACGGTGTGCCCCCGGCAGTAGATGGAAGAGGGCCATTAATAGCTATTTCAGCATATTCCGAAACATGGAGGCAGATAGAGCAATATGACTGGATAAATACACTTACCTATAGCAAACACATCAATGATCACAACTTTACTATTGTGGCAGGTATGGATGCTTTGAAAAACATATACCGTCAAGTATTGGTTGATGGTTCGGGTAACCCTCCTGGTCAGTACAATCTAAGTTCCATTGGGAATTTAAATGTCAATGGATATTCTGAAACCTATTCATTACTATCCTATATAGGAAGAATTACGTATGATTACAAAAACAAATACCTGCTTACTGCGAATTTCAGGCGCGATGGCTCAACAAAGTTTGCTCCCAGTAAGCAGTATGGAAATTTCCCTTCCGCATCTGTTGGATGGCGGCTGTCTGAAGAGCCATTCATTAAAGACATAAAAGAAATCAATGAACTGAAATTGCGGGGAAGCTACGGTATTGTAGGAAACCAGAATATACCCAACTTTAAATATGCAAGTACTTATAGCAACAATTCGGGGCTTTACAATTATGTATTAGGAAATCCCAATGCGGTCGTTCCTGCGTCCTACCGGAACAATATCGGGGATCCGAATATACATTGGGAAAAATCTGCTCAAACAAATTTTGGTCTTGATGCCGTTTTGTTTAATAATTTAATTACACTTTCTGCTGATTATTATATAAAGAAACAGACTGATATGCTGGGTCAGGCTCCTGTGCCCAGTTATTTGGACGTACCGGGAAACACGATTACTAAAAACGTATTTTCTATGGAGAATAAAGGACTTGAATTGCTTTTAGGCGTGAATAAAAAAATCGGACAAGTAAATTTTTCAGCAACAGCCAATTTTTCTACGCTTGAAAATAAGATTACCAAATTACTCGGTGAAACAACAGATTATATTACTCAGCCACTCGGATCACTTCAGGGTGACGATGGGGGTTCCCAAACGCGCTCTGCAGTGGGTGAGCGGATTGGAAACTTTTGGGGCTATGTTGCTAATGGAATTATACAGGATGCAGATGAAGCTGCAAATAGCGGTATGAGTGGGGTTAAGCCGGGTGATCGCAAATACAAAGATTTGAATGGCGACCGTAAAATTGATGCAAATGACAAAACTATAATTGGAAATGGATTGCCAAAAAATATTTTTGGCTTAAATCTAAGTGCAACATATAAGGATTTAGACTTTTCTGTTTTCTTCCAGGGCCAGGCAGATGTTCAGGTTGCCAATATGCAAGATGCTTATGCCATGCATATATCAGGTGATGGTGGATTCATAAATGGGTCATCAAAATGGCTTAATAGATGGACTGCAAAAGGCACCAGTAATGATATGCCACGTAATTCATACGATGCTCCTTCATCAAATCGTTATTTCTCTTCAGCATACATAGAAAATGGTTCGTTTGTTCGTATTCGCAATATGCAATTGGGCTACACACTTCCTGTAAAATTGATTAGTAAAATCAGCATTAGCAGTTTAAGGGTTTATATCTCAGCTCAAAATCTGCACACATTTACAAAATACACCGGATATGATCCGGAAGTAGGTACCCGTTTTCAGTCATCTGCTGGTGATGCCCGCCAAAGTTCAGATGAAGTTAATCCTTTAACTACCGGGGTTGATTATGGAAGATACCCTTTACCAAGAACAATATTGGTGGGATTAAATGTCCGCTTTTAACTGAATTGCAAATAAATCTCTAACATTAAAGAAAAAAAAATGAAAAATATTTTAATAGTATGCTTGATTATCGTAGCATCAATATTTATTATGCAGGCATGCAAAAAATCATTTCTGGAGGCAGAGCCTCAGACCGGGGCTGCCTTTGATCAGACTTATTTTAAAACCAAAAAGGATTTCGATGCTTTTGCGTTTGGAGCGTATTCGGAGATTGGTGGAACCTGGGATTTTGGTCCTTTGGGAAAAGGAATGCAGGGATGGGTAGTTGAAAGTAATGTTTTTTTGCATGATGTTAATCAGGGTAGTGAGCAGCCCTACGATCTTAATAATTTTGCTACTCCTACATCCCAAGTGACTAGTGGGTGGACAGTTCTTTATAAGGTTATTGGTAGATCAAATGTAATTCTTGAAAAGCTGGCAAGTAATGGTTCTGTTTTAACAGCCGCACAAAAAGATATTGCCGAAGGGGAAGCGAAATTTTTAAGAGGGTTTGGATATTTTAGTCTTGCTCAAAAATTTGGTGATGCTATTCTATACTTAAAATCATACGATGTGGCAGATGAGGAATCACTTTCATTGGCAAGATCACCTGAAGCCCAGGTGTGGGCACAGGCTATCGCAGATTTAACGGCTGCATTTCAAAAATTACCAAGGGATTGGGATGCTGCAAATGTAGGCAGGGCTACCAAGGGTTCGGCGTTAGCCTATCTTGCAAATGCCCATATGTATGTAAAAGATTGGGCAAAAGCAAAGCAAGCTTCGATAGATTTGGATGCAATAGGAAAATATTCGCTTCTACCCACCTCTAATATCCGTGATTTATTTTCTTATCAAACAGAGAATACCGCGGAATCTATTTTTGAAATACAGTATTATTTTGTGCCTGGCGCTAAAGTTAATTGGGACGGAAGCCCTAACTATGGCCAGTTTCTGAATTGGGTGTGCGGGCCACAAGGGATCGGAAATGATTATGCTGTTTTTAATGGCACCGGTGCCGTTGTTGGGAGCAAGAAACTTGCCAATTCTTTTGAACCTGGTGATGTAAGGCGACAGCAATTTATAAAAGTAGCCGGGGAAAGTTATAAAGGTGAAACGATGAAATCAATTTGTAATATTCCGCTCGATATTGCTCAAAAGAATTCCTCTTTTTCAGCAAAGTGGTGGACCGGTACAGCTGATAATATCACTAATATTCAGGAGTGGTGGTGGGCTCAGAATATAATTGCATTCAGGTATGCAGAGTTTTTGCTGAATTATTCAGAAATTTTATTTGAATCAGGTGATGCAGCCGGAGCGTACAGCAAAATGAATCAGGTAAGAGTACGGGCAGGTTTAGCTCCAAGGCCAATGCAAGCAGACAAGGAAACATTCTTTACTCATTTAATGAAAGAAAGGCGCTCGGAGTTAAATTTTGAACCCAATCTATGGTTTCATTATACAAGAACTGGAAGGGCCGCGAAATTTTTGCTTGATGAATATGGTTTTACCATGCAAAATAAATGGAACCATTTTCCTCTGCCCCAGGGTGATATTGATTTAAATCCAAAAATTGTTCAAAATCCGGGTTATTAAGTTTGAATAGATTTTCTCATATAAAGCATACCTAGGCAAAATTTAACAATCAGTAATCAGTATTTAACAATCAGTAATTAGTCATCAGCGATGGTCTTTTTTCTAATAGACCATTGCTGTTTTTTTGCTTATTATAATTAGGTTTTAGCTTTTATATAGGGATATTTTTGTATTAAATATATAAAAATCGGTTAACGGGTTCTACGATTTTTCTTGAATCAAACTGAAAAAAATGAATTTTAGAAGCCACCTTAAATAAAATTACTATGTTAAAAACATTAATGCCATTTGTCATTTTTTGTTTTGCCATCAACAATTTGTCAGCCCAGGATTTAAGAAGTCATATTGGTTTGAATTTCATAAGACCCGATGTCAACAGGTCAGGCTATTATGATTTTAATCACAACACCAAATGGCTTTTAAAGCAATACAGCAAACTTGATGTCAAATGGAACAGG
>JAWXCO010000212.1:0-7691 GCA_034408705.1 Bacteroidota bacterium | reverse complement strand
ATTGACACCACCATCAAAAATCAACAATCCGTCTTTGATGCAATTGCCGCTATCGCTCACATGCCCAAGCCGCCGAAGGCGGCTGTATAGTTACAAAAAATTTGGAATTAATATGTAAAAAAGCTGGACTTGAAGTCGTATACTCAACGTACATTTTTTCAATACTGCCCGCTCCTGTTTTTTTATTTCGAACTATACCAAGTAAATTAACATTGAATAAAAATAAAAACCTACTAGAAAAGCAAAGAAAAGAGCATAATTTCAACAATGGTTTTGTTGTATCCCCTCAAAAAGTCCGGGATTGATTTGAATAAAAAGATAACTTTGTGCTAATGGTGGACAAGATAAAATATATTGACCCGGATCAGATAACGAATGTAGAACTTCGTTCGGTAATGGTATTATTATTGAACACAATCGAAGATCAAGCCCAAAAGATCGAATCTATGGAACAGGAGATTCGTGCATTAAAAGACGAGAATGCGAAGCTTAAGGGAGGCAATGCGCGCCCCCAGATGAAGCCTTCGGTGAAAGAGAAGGTTAATATATCGAGTGGGGGCAAAGAGAAGGGGTCGAAAAACAACAAGAAATACGAAGAGAAGGCTCCGCTAGTGATTGACCGTGATATTGTTGTTGAGGTCAACGCTGATTTGTTGCCTGCGGATGCTGTTCGCAAAGGGTACATTGAATACATTCAACAAGATTTGGTTATTGTTCGGGATAACAAGCGTTTTTTGTTGGCGCAATAGTATTCGCCGTCGTTACGGCAAACGATTGGTGCTGAAATTCCGGAAGGAGAAATATCTGGTCATTTTGGAGCTGGGGCACGGAGTTTAATAAATGTGCTGAATCATTTGGGGAATGTTACGGAGGGTACGCTGGAGAGGTTAATGAACAGTTTTAGGATTCAGATCAGCGGGGGTGCGATTTCGAATACATTGAAATCCGAACATTAATGCTTTACGGGTTAGGGGCTTTAGAGCATTACAGGTGCGATTTCGAATACATTGAAATCCGAACTTGGTTGGGCAGTGGAGGAGCAAAGGGCAATATTGCAATCTGCCATGCATCGTCCAGATCCCAAGCAAATGGATAGTACCGGCAATGTGCAAAAGGGGATTAACAAGACTACCCATATCATAACGTCCTGCTTTTTCACGGTGTTTTATACCTTGAAGGGCACGTCGGGTCTGGATTGTTTGCGCGCATTACAAGGTAACCCTGCCGAAGGCTTAAAATTGTTGTGGCATGGCGGTATGGAGTCAACTTTTAGAGAAGCAGGGGTAGGTTTGGCCGATTGCAAGGTGGTAAATCGTCTGATGGCAGCAAAACCGTGTGTGGGTTGAAGTGAATTTGAGGAACTGATGAAGCAACAGGCGCCAAAAGTATTTGCCAAATCAAAGATCATGCATCGGCTGCGTGACGTGATGGCTCTGGCCTTCTATGTGCATCAAACTGATTTTCCCGCCCTCAAAGCCTTATTGACGGATAATGCGCCGGAATACAACGGCCTGGCCATTTTTCGGGCCCTTTATTGGGTTCATGACGCCCGTTATTACAACAAACTCAATCCCCAAATCGCCGCACATGAAAAAATACTGGATAACTTTAAGTCCAGTTACTGGGATTTCTACGACAAACTCCTTGATTTTAAAGAACAACCCCGGAAAATTCAAAAAAAACAAAAAGACCTCCTCCGTACCCAATTCGATCAAATCTTTACTCCAAATACCAAATACGACGCCCTTAACATAGCGATCAAACGAACAAATGCCAATAAAGCAGAACTCTTGCGGGTTTTGGATTTCCCAGCCTTACCCCTGCACAACAATTCAGCCGAACTGGCCGCCCGAAGGGTAGTCAGAAAAAGAGACATATCTCTGCATACCTGGTCTGATTGGGGTACCCACCTTAGAAATGCCTTTATGTCTATTATTGAAACCGCTATTAAACTCGGTATTTACGCCTATGATTTTATTCATGACCGGATTACCAAACAATTCAAAATGCCGTCTTTGGCAACTGTAATTTATCCACCCATTCCCCGGACTTTTTGAGGGGATACTTGGGTTATCATGAGTTTATCCGGAATAGCGATAAACCAACTTTCAAAGAATTCTTTGCAGAAAACCAATTTACAGCAATTAGGGAATTTATTAACAAGCCATTGAAAGACTATAGAGTAATAAGCCTTGGTATCCATCCAAGTATTCCACAATGGAATGGATTCCATACCTTAGATGGATATGCTGCGGACTATCTCTTAGCTTATAAGCGTCAATTTAGGGAAGTTATAGACTACGAATTAGAGAAAAACGAACGTCTTAAACAATATTTTGATGATTGGGGAAGCAGAGCTTATGTTTTTGTACGAGATAATATCGGGTATCTCAATATGAAAAGAAATAATTTCATGATTCAAGAACTTAATCTAAATGTACGATTATTAAAAGATATGAATTGTATTTACGTAATTTCAGCAGTTAAAGTAAATGAGGAAAAAAACTCTGAGTATAAATTGATTGGTATCTTTACTGATGATTCTTCAGCATGGGATATTTATTTGTATGAAATAAATTAGAAAACAGTGCGAATTATTTTTTGTAATATTTGCCTTAGCCATTGACTCATTAACCAATTATCTATGCTCTCATCTAAAGCAATTTTGATTACGGGCGGTACGGGCTCGTTAGGCCAGGCTCTTACGGATCATATTTTATGCAAGTATGCAGATGTCAAACGCTTAGTTATCTTCTCAAGAGATGAACAAAAGCAATACCAAATGGGGTTGAAATATCCCCCTGATAAATTCCCCCAAGTCCGTTTTTTTATTGGAGATGTGAGGGATAAAGATCGTTTAACCCGAGCATTTAGGGGGATTGATTACGTCATTCATGCGGCAGCCATGAAACATGTTCCGATCGCGGAGTACAATCCGGATGAATGTGTAAAAACGAATATTGGCGGGGCGCAAAACGTCATACATGCGGCCTTGGAAACTACGGTGGAAAGGGTAGTGGCATTGTCTACGGATAAAGCTTGTGCGCCGATCAATCTATATGGAGCGACTAAATTGACTTCCGACAAGCTATTCGTTGCAGCCAATAACATCAAAGGTGTGAACCCGATCCGGTTTTCAGTTGTACGTTATGGCAATGTAATGGGGTCTAGTGGTTCGGTAATTCCCTATTTTCTGAACAAAAGGCGCGAGGGCGTACTGCCGATTACCGACCCGGATATGACCCGATTTAATATATCCCTTCAAGGCGGGGTAGATATGGTCATGTATGCCTTGGAAAGTGCCTGGGGAGGAGAGTTATTTGTCCCCAAAATTCCTTCTTACCGCATCATGGATGTAGCGGAAGCCATCGGCCCCAATTGCGAAAAGCCTATTGTGGGTATACGTCCCGGTGAAAAGGTGCATGAAGAAATGATTACGAGCTCCGATTCCTACAATACCTGGGAAATAGGGCCATACTACGTGATCCTTCCTCAGCAGTTGAGTTGGAAATTAAATGAGTATATTGCTCATTTTGATGCCATAAAAGTAAAACCGGGTTTTAGCTATAATTCCGGTGAAAATACGGAATGGGAAACCGTGGAATCGCTTCGATCTTTAATCAAACAACACATTGACCCTGCCTTTGAAGCCTGATATGAAACCAATACCTTATGGTCGCCAACACATAACGGAAGAAGATATTCAGGCTGTAGTGGAAGTGTTGAAATCCGACTACCTTACCCAAGGTCCCAAAATCGCAGCCTTCGAAGCGGCTTTCGCGGAATACGTAGGCAGTAAATACGCAGTAGCGGTTGCTAACGGTACCGCAGCTTTGCACCTCTGTACTTTGGCTTTGGGAGTGCAACCCGGAGATAAAGTCATTACGACGCCCATTACGTTTGCAGCATCGGCTAATTGCGTTCTGTATTGTGGAGGGGAAGTGGTTTTTGCGGATATTGATCCTGAAACGTATCTGTTGAACATTCATAGCGTTCGCACACTTTTGGAGGCCGCTCCACGAGGAACTTATCAGGGGCTTATTCCGGTAGATTTTGCTGGACGAGCAGTAAACATGGACGTTTTTCGTCAACTTGCAAACGAATACGGCTTGTGGATAATCGAAGATGCCTGCCATGCGCCCGGCGGTTGCTTTACGGATAGCAGCGGCCAGCGGCAAAATTGCGGGAACGGCGAATATGCCGACCTCGCCATCTTTTCATTTCACCCCGTAAAACATATTGCGACCGGGGAAGGTGGTATGATCACGACCAATAATGCCATAGTATACCAAAAGTTGTTAAAACTCCGTACCCACGGCATCACCCGAAATGTCGATGAATTCAGCAATAGCCTCCAATTTGCTTTAGGAGACCCGAAAACACCTAATAACCAGGATGTTGCCGAATGGCCTGGCTGGTACATGGAAATGCAAGACCTGGGATTTAACTACCGGATAACAGATTTTCAGGCAGCTTTGGGGTTGAGCCAATTGCAACGATTAAAAACAGGGTTGGCAAGAAGAAAAGCTATTGCCGCCGCTTATGAAGCGGCTTTTGAAAACCAACTATTTATTAAAGGACAATCCGGCCTCATGGAAGGCCATGCCTACCATTTGTACGTAATACAAGTAGAAAACAGAAATGGCCTGTACAATCATCTTAAGGCACATCATATTTTTGCTCAAATTCATTATATCCCTTGCCACCTGATGCCTTACTACCGCCAGTTTGGGTGGAAAGAGGGGGATATGCCCCATTCGGAACGCTATTACGCCAATTGCATAAGCCTGCCCATGTATCCAACCCTGACAATTCAGGAGCAGGAATATGTCATAGAGACCATAAAAAAATTCTATGCGTAGCATTGCGATCATACCTGCGAGGGGAGGAAGTAAAAGAATTCCGCGAAAAAACATTAAGGAATTTTTAGGGAAACCCATCATTGCGTATTCTATTGAAGCAGCGTTGAATAGTGGCCTGTTTGATGAGGTGATGGTGTCAACAGACGATGAAGAGATCGCTTTATTGTCCCAACAATTAGGCGCTCAAGTTCCGTTTCTCAGGAGTGCTGAAAACGCCAATGATTTTGCAACAACGGTAGACGTGCTTATAGAGGTTATTGGGCATTATGAAAACGCTGGCAAAAAATACGAATACGGATGTTGTCTGTATCCAACGGTGCCTTTCATCACATCTAAGTTACTGGAAAAAGCAAAAAAACAAATCGTGAAAAATGGCTATGATTGCGTATTTCCGATCCTGCCGTTTACGTACCCAATCCAGCGCGCCCTAAAACTTGGAAGCGATGGCCGGATTGAGCTATTTCAACCGGAGTTTTTAACCAAAAGATCACAAGACCTGACGCCCGCCTTTCACGACAGTGGGCAGTTTTATTGGTTCAGCATCCCAGCTGTTTTGGAACATAAAACGCTTTGGACAAAAAATACCGGTGCTTTAACCATATCGGAAATGGATGCTCACGATATTGACAACTTAGAGGATTGGAAAATCGCTGAGTTTAAGTACAAGGCAAAATTTGGGTATAAAGAGGGGGCGTGAAGCGTATTTGGAATTTTATTTCTTCTAACAAGCTAACATAAAATGAATTATCAAACCGAGCAGGAAGAATTTTGGGCTGGAAGTTTTGGAGATGAGTACATTTCGAGAAACAAAAGCACCCAGCTATTAGCATCTAATCTTAATTTTTTCTCCAGAGTGTTAAAGCAAGCTGGAAAGCCTGAATCTCTTATCGAATTTGGAGCCAATGTTGGGATGAATTTAAAAGCTATTCAATTATTATATCCTGAAATTCAGCTTTATGCCATCGAAATTAACGAAAAAGCAGCTTATGAGCTTGCAAATGTTATTGGTTCTTCGAATGTTTACAACGAATCAATCCTCGATTTTTCTGCTGAAAAACAGAGCGAAGTAGCCCTAATAAAAGGCGTTTTAATTCACATAAACCCCAGTTTATTAGATACAGTCTATAAAAAATTGTATGAAGCATCGTCAAAATACATACTTATTTGTGAGTATTACAATCCCTCACCTGTTGCTATCAATTATCGTGGTAATGATAACCGGCTATTTAAAAGAGACTTTGCGGGAGAAATGTTGGAAAAATATGACGACCTTAGTTTAATTGATTATGGTTTCGTATACAAGAGAGACCCCGCATTTCCTCAAGATGACATTACTTGGTTTTTAATCAAAAAAAAATAATGCTATGGAATTAAGATATTGCAAAAAATGTGTTTTCCCAGAAACAAAGCCTGATTTGTTTTTTAATGAAGAAGGTGTATGCAGTGCATGTATTGCATCTGAGGAAAAAAACGTAAATATTGATTGGGGAAAAAGGGAAAAAGAGTTTTATGAAATAATTAATTTTTATAAAAAGCCTGAAAATGAAATTGGCTATGATTGTTTGATTCCTGTAAGTGGGGGTAAGGATAGTACATACCAAGCATATTTCATGAAAGTAGTGTGTGGATTAAATCCACTATGTGTATGTTTTGAAACCACTGATGTTACTACGCTTGGGCAAAAGAATCTGGATAACCTTTCCAAAATGGGTATAGACGTAATACACTTTAAAAAAAATCACGAAGTGTATAGAAAAATGGTTGTTGAAAGCTTTAAACGCGTGGGAGATGAGATGTGGCCAAATCATATTGGCATTTTTACTATACCTGTAATGATTGCAGTAAAAATGAATATTCCTCTCATAATATGGGGGGAAAATCCACAACAAGAGTATGGAGGGCCTAATTTAGATTCTGTTAAAAACAGGATTTTAAATAGAAAATGGCTTGAAGAATTTGGTGGATTATTAGGAAATAGAATTCAAGATATGATTGGAGTAGATGGGATAACTAAAAAAGAATTGACCCCTTACTTTTATCCACCTGATGAAGATATTGAAAGGGTCGGTATTACTGGAATATTTTTAGGCCATTACTTTTTCTGGGATGCAAGAAAACAACTTGAAATAGTAAAGAGGTATGGATTCTTGGTGAAAGAAGATGGTCCAGTTGAAGGTACCTATACAAACTATGAAAATCTTGATGAAAAACTTGTTGGTTTACATGATTACTTAAAATATGTAAAATATGGCTTTGGTAGAGCTTCTGATCATGCATGTATTGATATAAGAAACAACAGGTTGTCAAGAGATGAAGCAATAAACCTGGTTAGCCAGTTTGATGGTAAGTATCCTCGTTTTGCTGTAGAATCGTTTATTAAATATTCAGGTATGACAAAAGAAGAGATAGATATAATCATTGATTCATATACTAATCCGGTGATTTTTACTGTAAATGAGGATGGATCATTTAAGAGAGATAGTGAAGGAAACCTAATCAAAAATTTTGCAATAAAGTAATTGTGAAAGCTATAATTATTGATTATCAAATGGGAAATGTTGCTTCAGTTCAAAAAGCTTTGAATTTTCTGCATATTGAAAATATGGTTTCAAATGACCCACTGGCAATCACAAATGCTGAGTATATAATTTTACCAGGAGTTGGCTCTTTTTCGCAAGGAATGGAAAATTTGCATAGGCATAAATTAGTAGATTTGTTGACAGAAGAGGTTGTTGTTAATAAAAAACCTTTTCTTGGAATCTGTTTAGGGATGCAATTGTTAGCAACTAAAGGAACCGAGCCAATAGAGTGCGAAGGTTTAAACTGGAT
>JAWXCO010000211.1:0-2961 GCA_034408705.1 Bacteroidota bacterium | reverse complement strand
TATAGTTCTTTGATAGGAAATTGCAATTGTATAAAAGGGGGTCACTAAGGAAAAAGGGAAAACCGCTTAAAAAAAATACATTATCAAGAATCATTTAGGGAATGTACGGGTTGTACTGACGGAAGAGGAACAAACCGATGCTTACCCGCCGGCAAGCATGGAGACAGCACAGGCAACAACAGAGGAGGCCTTGTATGCGAATCTGCCACAAACGAGAGAAGATAAACCGGCTGGATACCCAACAGACACTTATACCAACCCGAATGATAAAGTAGCAAAGGCAAATGGAAGTGGAAATAAAATAGGGCCGGCAATAGTTCTAAAGGTGATGGCGGGAGATAAATTTAATATCAGAGTAAACAGTTGGTACAAAACTTACGGAGCAAGCCCGGGCACACCAGTAAGCCCGTTGAATGATTTATTAAGTGCATTGGCAGGAGGTATAGGAAACATAAGCGGCGGGCATGGCGGGGCAACTGCAACAGAGATAACAAACAGCGGCGTATTAACACCGGGAGTAACGAATTTTTTAAACAACCAGAGTTACAACAGCAGCAAACCAAAGGCTTTTATAAACTGGATAATGCTGGATGAGCAGTTTAAGTATTATGCCGGTGGCGTGGAGCAGGTAGGAAATGACCAGGAGTTTAAAACACATTTGTTTAATGACCTGGCAATAAATAAAAGTGGTTGGTTGTATGTGTATGTAAGTAATGAGACGCCGAACATAGATGTGTTCTTTGATAATTTACAAGTAACACATACCCGTGGCCCTTTACTCAGCGAAGACCACTTCTACCCATATGGCGGGCGGCTTTTTGGTATTTGCTCAAAGAGTATGGGCAGCCTGATAAACAAGTACAAGTTTAATGGTAAAGAATTACAGAGTAATGAGTTTAGTGATGGCAGTGGATTGGAGGCTTATGATTTTGGTGCAAGGAATTACGACCCACAAATAGGCCGTTGGCATACGATAGACCCGTTGAGTGAAAAGATGCGGAGATGGTCTCCTTACAACTATGCGTTTAATAATCCGATAAGATATATTGACCCCGATGGAATGGCTCCGACCGATTGGATTAGGTTTACAGACCAATATGGTGGCTTGCATTATAAATGGGAAAAAAGTGTTACAGATGCAGCCGGTGCTGCTCAATGGGCAAAGGATAATGCGAAAGATGGAGTTCAGGATGTTAGTTATGTAGGAAAAGAAGGTTATGTGCAGAATAGTAGGGTTAATGATGGCGATAAAACCACTACTCATAAACTTAATGCTGATGGAACAGCTACGCCATATGTAATAGGTAAACCAAGTACTACACAAGCTGACCCGGCTAATTCAGAACCTTCAACAAAATCTGGCATTGATACCCGTCAAATAGTTGATAAAATTAATGATGGCATTGGAATTCCAGTAGGTACTGTAGAAAGTATGGCTGGAAAGTTTATTGGCAAGGAAGAGATTATCAAAACAGCAAAGGATGGTACTATTGATTTTGTAGATGAATTTAAAAACATTGGTAAAGAGGGTAACAAGCTTCTTAGTAAAGTTGAAGCGGTAGGTGTTGTCGGTGGTTATTTAGATGCGGGTAATGCCATATATGAAGCAATTGAGAATCCGACGGCAGGGAACATAATTAAAGCAACTTTCAAAAGCGTTTTGGCTGTTGTAAAAACAAATCCAATTGTTAATTTAATAACTTCAGTTGCTGACCTCACCGGTCTTACAGATTGGATTTTTAAATGGTAAAAAATGAAGATTATTCGTTATGTAACATATTTGTTCTATTCATATTACTCTAAAGGTGCAAGAAGAAATGTTGCCTATGTGAGTTCAATTTTAGGCGTTACGTTTCTTATTTACATCCATCTATTAATTATTGCTTTTTTGTTTCGGTTAGATAATTATATACCAATGAGTCTAAGCGAATCAAGAGGCTCAAGATATATTAAGTTATTGCTCTTTATGTTGCCAGTTTTTTTTCTGTTATATTTCGGTGTAAAAGAAAAAAGATTAGAGGAATTAAAAGAGACATTAGGATATGAACATTTTGATAAAGAACTCAATCATAGAACTCTGCTATTTGTATATTTATTTTTATCCTTTGCTGCATTGATGACATTAGCAATTTTAAGAAAATCATGAATAGATTGACAGGAAGGTCCCATGTTGTCGGCAGAATGCTGAATAAATAAAAAGAAGCTTGAATGGTTGTCCATCGTCCCGATGTTCGGGATAAATAATGCAACGATGGGCTGCAAATAATAAAGCTAAAAGAGAAGCCCGGCGGTGCCGGGCTTCTTGCATATAAGTAGCAAAAGCGATATAAATGTATCAGATATGCTGCATGAAAATTTTATCCACAGTATTACTTTACATCCTGTAGCACATTAGAAAGAGCATCTTTGAGTTTGCGTTTACCTACAAAGGCATCGAGCATGGAGTAAAGCGTTTTTTTCTCATCATCAGTCAGGCCTTCAATAAGGGAAACTTTTTCCATGATGGATTTATCAAGGGAGTTAATCTCTTTAAGTTCATTAGTGGCAGCAAAGAGTTCAGAGAGAGTAACCCCCAGGGCTTTAGCAATCTTCACTAATGTAGAAACGGACGGGTCAGTTTTACCGGTCTCAATGCGGCTGTATTGAGCAGTATCCAGTTTAGCGGCAGTAACCACTTCTTTTTGGGAGAGGTTTTTGGCCGTTCTTATTCTTTTGATGTTCTCACCTATGTTCATAAAATGGCTGTATAAGGCAATAAAATTAGCAAATAAAACAATTATTTAAAGGAAGGATGATTTATAATTGTATTATAATACAAATATATTTAGATTTGCCGCATTGTATTAAAACACAGAAAATAAGTTTTTATGGCACTCCAACCTTTAAACCACCACAACCCCGAGTATGTAACCTGGAAGTATGAAGAGCTGCTGTTTGCATTGATGGGCGGGATAAGAATAG
>JAWXCO010000210.1:0-41426 GCA_034408705.1 Bacteroidota bacterium | reverse complement strand
AAATTTGAACTACCGTTTACCTGACGATTGTTATTGCCTGCCTACTTATCTTTACAGCCTTAATTTTTCAATCAATTAAAATATCGGGAGGGGGGAACAAAATGTAATGAGCCATTTGTAAAAAAGAGGTATGCTCAGATTTATTTAGCGAATTCCATTTCACCAGTTTAAATAAAAGATAAGAAAATGAAAGTAATGAAGTTTGGCGGCACCAGTGTGGGAAAGCCGGAACGAATGCACCAGATCGTGTCGCTGGTAACAAGGGAAACAGAACCAGTTATTATTGTTTTATCAGCCCTGTCTGGCACTACCAATTCGCTGGTAGAAATTGGTAACCATATCGCTGTGGGCGACCGTCCTGCAGCCAAGCAGTCCATTGATAAATTGGAAGCCCACTACCAGGCATTTATTGCTGGCCTGGTAAAAAAGCCGGCGATGATCGCTAAGGCAAAAGGTATTATTGCCGAGCATTTTGAATTTTTGAATATCATCCTGAAAATATCTTTCAGTGAAGCGCTGAGTAAGGACATCCTGGCACAGGGTGAATTATTGTCCACCAAGCTATTTTGTATTTACCTGGAAGAGTTGGGATTAGATCATTTGCTTTTACCTGCCCTGGAGTTCATGACGATAGATAACTATGATGAACCACAGATCGGCAGTATCAAGGTCAAACTGACCCAACTACTTCAACAGCATGAGGGAAAAAAAATATTCGTTACACAAGGCTATATCTGCCGCAATGCCAGGGGTGAAGTAGATAACCTCAAAAGAGGTGGCAGCGATTATTCGGCTTCTCTTATTGCTGCGGCTATTGGTGCCAGTGTTTGCGAGATATGGACGGATATTGACGGTATGCATAATAATGATCCGAGAGTAGTAAAGAAAACGGTTCCGGTGGAACAGATGAGTTTTGATGAAGCTGCCGAGCTGGCTTATTTTGGGGCAAAGATTCTACACCCTGCTTCCATCTGGCCGGCCCAGCAATATAAGATCCCTGTAAAACTGCTAAACACGATGCAGCCGGAAGCAAAAGGCACTACCATTACTGAGCTGGCGGGTAGTGTGGGCGTAAAAGCCGTGGCTGCCAAGGATAATATTATCGCTATCCGTATAAAAAGTAGCCGGATGTTACTGGCCTATGGTTTTTTGCGGAAAATATTTGAAGTATTTGAGAAATACCGCACCCCGATCGATATGATTACCACTTCGGAAGTAGCGGTGTCACTGACGATAGACAATGTAACAAGCCTTAAAGAGATCATTAAAGAGCTGGAACCGTTTGGTACCGTAGAGATTGATGAAAACCAGGTGATCATTTCCGTTGTAGGAAATGAAATATCCCGGACAGAAGATATGGTGAAAAAATTGTTTGGTTCTATTATGAATATTCCCGTCCGGATGGTGAGCTATGGAGGCAGCCCGCATAATATTTCTCTTTTGCTACCTGCTGAATATAAGACGCAGATATTACAGCAACTGAATAAGGGAATGTTTGGATTGGAATAGCAGCTTCTCTAATTATAATTCAGCAACTGATTTGTAAATTGCCGGTATGAAAATCGTACCGGCAATTTTATTTTTTATGACACTGCCATTTACGGGTTCATCTCAGCGAACAATAAAAGGGAGAGTAGTAAATGCAGCAACAGGCACAGCCGTTCCCGGCAGCAGTGTGTTTATTGCGAATACTTCAAAAGGAACTGTATCGAACAGTGCAGGAACTTTCGAACTCAACGATGTGCCCGCAGGTAAACATGAGCTGATTATATCCAGTATTGGTTATGAAACCAATGTATTTTCTTTCCACGACGAGCAATTGCCCCTTCAGCTTAAGATAGAACTTACGATCAAAGTAAAAGAACTGGAGAATGTTACCGTGGAGCCTTCACTTGAAGAAGGCTGGGACAAATGGGGAAGGGTCTTCATGGAAAATTTTGTAGGTAAGACCGCCAATGGAGACCAGTGCCGGATCAAAAATGAAAAAGCCATCAGGTTCCGGTATTTTAAAAAATCAAAACGTCTTATTGCTTATTGTGATGAACCCTTGCTGCTGGAAAATAAAGCACTGGGCTATGTTATTAAATACCAGTTAGAGGATTTTGAAATGAACTTTGAGGAAAAGACGATTTTCTTTCTTGGGTATTCTTTCTTTGAACCGATTAGTAACGAAGGAAAAGGACGACAGCAGAAATGGGAAAAGAAAAGGGAGGAAGCTTATAACGGATCTATCCTGCATTTTATGCGAAGTGTTTATACCAACCGGTTATTGGAGGAAGGCTTCAATGTGCGACGAATGAAAAAAAATTTTAACGCTGAAAAGCAACGGGTGAAAAATCTGTACAGAACTTCAAGGCTGGTAAGGTCCGGTACGCTGAACGGGGTTATTATTGAGGAAGTAAACAACGATCCAGCTTTGTTTCCCCGGGATTCGATCAATTATTATGAATCGGTGATGCGGCAGGAGGATTATGTTGAAACATATGGTCATGACCTGCTTTCTGCAGACAGCCTGGTTATTGACAGCACAGAGACTCTCCGGGTACTTCATTTCAATGAATATCTATTTATCACCTACACAAAGGAGAAGGAAGAAGATGAATATGTAAGGCTGCAGTTTCCTGAAAGAAAGGCCAGTTTTCAGCGGTCGTCTGTTACTTTGTTGGGAAACCAACTTATTTCATTTGAACAAAATGGGAATTACTTTGATCCCCGGAATTTTTTTACCTCGGGTTACTGGGGCTGGGGCGAGAAAATGGCAAATTCATTGCCGCTTGAGTATACGTTGGGAAAATAACTGAAGTGTATTATTGGACTATTATTTCTCTTCCTCCTCCTCATCACGTGTATCAAAAGCGGTATAAATAGCAATGGCGCCATTACCTCCATTAAAGCCTCCATAAAAAGGGGTCTTGATCACTTTGATGATAACAATATCGTTCGTGTTAAGGGCGCTGAGCGCATTAAGGCTAATGGGGTTTTCATCCAGGAATATCCCGGCGATACCGCCCCGTATTATCGGCACGGTTGTGCCTGAGCCGGAACGATAGATCTGGAGGCCAGCTACCCGGCCTTCCAGCCAGTCGAGAATGTTCGGGTAACTTCTTGCACTGGAATTGGAAGCTACATCCAGTATCACTCCATCGGTGGATTGAAAGAGACCGGTACAGTAGAGTTCATTCAGTTTTTCTTCGATGGAGATGTTTTTGGTAGCTCCTTTGTAAACCTGGGCGGAAAGACCGATACTGATGGAGATAGTTAATAATATAATAAATACCCGTTTCATACAATTTTTGCCTTTGTAAGATACGCCAAAAACCTGTTAGCGAATCCTTAAGAAATCTTACAGATACCAAATGAAAAAACTGTGCCGGAGACTCTTAAAAAAATCCCTATTTCGGGGGTTGTGAAAAGGGTTGGAGCTTTGTTACTCACTAATCACTGAGCAGAGAGGAGTTTAATTCTTCTCCTACCGGGAACAAAAAAGCCCCACTAACGTTGTGAGGCTTGTTAATTTTTTAAGTCCTTTTAGATGATCAACAAAGCATCTCCATAACTAAAGAACCTGTATTTGTCCTTAATAGCTTTTTTATAAGCTTCCATGGCCAGTTCATAACCGGCAAAAGCACAAGTCATGATCAGCAGGCTGGTTTTAGGCAAATGAAAGTTCGTCACCAGCGAATCAGCGATATTAAATTCATACGGGGGATGGATAAACATATTGGTCCAGCCTTCCGAAGGTTTCAATAATTTCTGCGCCGTGAAGGAAGATTCCAATGCCCGCATGGTAGTAGTACCAACCGAGCAGATACGGTGACCATATTCTTTGGCGCGGTTTACGATCTTGCAAGCTGTATCATCAATATTGTAATATTCAGCATCCATTTTATGCTTGCTCAGATCTTCTACTTCAATAGGACGGAAAGTTCCCAGGCCGGTATGCAGGGTTACTTCTGCAAAACGAATTCCTTTTATCTCTAAACGTTTGATCAGTTCCTTACTGAAGTGTAACCCGGCAGTAGGAGCTGCCACAGCACCTTCATGCTTGGCGTATACTGTTTGGTAACGTTCCTTATCCTCTTCGTCTGGTTTACGTTTTATATATTTGGGCAAGGGTGTTTCACCAAGTTTTTCCAATTGTGCCCGGAAATCTTCTTCGCTGCCTTCCCATAAAAAACGGATAGTACGGCCGCGGCTGGTGGTATTGTCGATGACTTCTGCTACCAGGTCTTCCTGGTCGCCGAAATACAATTTGTTACCTACACGGATCTTTCTTGCAGGATCAACGATCACATCCCAGAGACGGTTGGGTTTGTTGAGTTCGCGGAGCAGGAACACTTCAATCTTGGCACCTGTTTTTTCCTTGCGGCCATACATACGGGCAGGGAAAACTTTGGTGTTATTTACGACGAAGGCATCCTTATCATCAAAATAATCCAGGATATCCCGGAAATGTTTGTTTTCAATTTCACCAGTGTGACGGTTTACCACCATCATACGGGCATCTTCGCGGCGTTTTGCAGGATTTTGGGCGATAAGGTTTAACGGAAGGTCGAATCGGAATTGTGATAGCTTCATGAGTTATTCAGTGTTTATTCAATAAGTCTCATGACGCAAACCGGGCAAAAATGCCGGAGTGAATTGTATCCAAGTCCGGCCTTACGGCGCCAGGTTTGGTCAAATTGACTGCATTTAAAGGCGGCAAAAGTACACTATTTTAAGGCAAAATCCCGTTAACTGCTCCAGATTCTTTTTAGGGGCATTCGGAAAGCGTAAATCGCTGACAGTCAAAATAATTTTATGCTTTTAATTGGCGTCCGGCATCTTACTTTTGTTGATACCAAAAACCACCCTAAATCGGTCGTTTTCTTACTACAACTATAAATTAGGAGAGCCGGATAACCGGGATATCCATTTTAATATGAAGAAAATTCTTATACTTTTTGCCGCTTGTTTTACTTTTTTGATTACCGGGGCACAGGTAAAACTCGCCATTAAGAAATATCCAAGCCTTTTATGGGAGATATCCGGTAACGGCATGAAAAAACCTTCACACCTGATCGGTACAATGCATGTAAGCAGTAAACTGGCTTTTAACCTGCCCGATTCTTTTTATATGGCGATCCGGAATGCGGAAGTGGTCGCATTGGAATCAAATCCCGAAACCTGGCAGGAGGATATGAGCAAGTATGACCTGGGTGAGTCGGATAATTATGGTGGAAGGACTGCGTATTCCAGCTACCTGTCCATTCCCAGCGATTTCCTGAGTATAAAAACCCTTAAGTTTTATAAATACGATACAAAGATCGAACGATCACTCTACAACAATCCTTCCTCTATCAATAATTTATTGTACCGCACTTATGGTAATGAATCCAGCGATTTTGAAGAGGATACCTATCTCGATATGTATATTTTTCAATGCGGAAAGAAATGGGGTAAAAAAGTAACCGGCGTGGAGGATTATGGCGAAAGCATGCGGTTAATGGCGGAAGCTTATAAGGATGCTGCCAGGGACAAGAAAAAAAAGGTGAGGAGTTATGGTGATGCGGATGGCGAATACTCCGGTGCCAAATTGCAGGAAGCTTACCGTACAGGAAACCTTGACCTCCTGGATTCCATCAATAAATACAATAGTGAGTCGGCTGCTTTTGATGAAAAATTCCTGTACCGGCGAAACGAGATACAGGCTAACTCGATCGACTCGATCCTCAAATCTGGCTCCTCCTTATTTGTAGGAGTGGGTGCTGCACATTTACCCGGCAACAGGGGTGTCATCGAGATACTGCGTAGACAAGGATACAAGTTGCGCCCTGTGAAAATGGGAGAAAGGGCCAGTAAGGAAAAGGACCTGGTAGATAAAATTCGGGTACCCGTCACCTTTAGAACAGAGACCGCGGAAGACGGGCTCTTTAAAGTTGATATTCCCGGAAAATTTTACAAGTTTGGCGAAGACCTGGCATTGGATCAAAAGCAGTATGCGGATATGTCCAATGGCAGCTATTATATGGTAACACGGATCATGACCAATGCCTGGATGTGGAACCACGGAACGGAGGATGTGTATAAAACGATTGACAGTTTATTGTATGAAAATGTTCCGGGTAAAATCATTGCTAAAACAAATATTACTAAAAACGGGTACAAGGGTTTTGATATAACTAATAAAACCCGCCGCGGCGATCTGCAGCGGTATAATATCTTTATCACACCTTTCGAGATCATTTTTTTTAAAATGAGTGGTACCGGTGATTATATAAAGAATGGAGCAGAGGCCGGCAAATTTTTTGGCAGTATCCAGTTGAAAGAGTTTAAAACTGCTTCGGAGATCCCGGCTACCAAAAAATATTCTCCTTCTTACGGTGGTTTTTCTGTCGACCTGCCGCACGAACCCTATATCGGTAATGACGGAAGCTGGATCTATGATGCTGCAGACAAAGCAACGGGTACTAATTACCGGATCATCCGGACCGATATACATAATTACCGCTTTGTAGAAGAAGATACCTTTGACCTGGGATTGATGGATGAAAGTTTTAGCTCATCAGAGTTTATTGACACGCAGTTACTGCGTAAACAATTTACGTTTAAAGGGTATCCCGCACTGGATTGCAAGTACAAGGATAAGAAAGGTGGTATTTATCTTACCCGTTTTATCATCCGGGGTCCGCATTATTATACACTGGTAACACATGGTAAACAGGAAACAGCTGCCATGACAGGATTTCTGAATTCTTTTGAGATCAAACCATTTATTTACGGCGAAGCGAAACAGCAAAAAGATACAGCGCTTTATTTTACCGTTACAACACCTGTATTCCCGGAAAATAAAAAAATAAAATTAGACATACCCCGCTATAGCTATTCTTCCGATGCAGAGGAGGAAGAGTCAGAAGACGATCAGCTGGAAGGCGGCGCCTACCGGAATAAGACCATCAGCAATGATACGACAGGTGAAAAAATATTTGTCACCTTCTACCGTTCGCCCCGCTATTATTACACCAAAGACAGTTCAGCACTGGATAAGGATAATGAACAGTCTTTCTTCGGAGCCGACAGCAGTTGGATCGTAAAGTATAAAAAGAAAACAGTTCTGCCCAATAAAATGAAAGTATGGGAGCTGCTCATTACCGATACAGGAAGCAGCCGGGCCTTGTGGGGCAAGACCTTTTATAAAGATGGCATCGGTTTTTCTCTGGCCACCCAAACAGATACCTTATCAAAACCCAGTGCTTTTGTACAACGATTTTATGACAGTTTTCTGCCTGCTGATACTTTAAAAGGTGTCAACCCGTTCACTAAAAAATCAAATCTTTTTTTTGAAGATTTTATAAGTAAAGACAGTGTGCGCCATAAACGGGCCGTTAAGTATATTGATGATATTGATCTTGATACGGCAGATCTGCCACAACTTCAGCATGCGATTACCTGGCTTAACTGGGGAGAGAAAAAATACCTGGATACCAAGTCGTCCCTGATTAATAAGTTGGGCGATATCAAAACAACAGCAGCAGCCGATTACCTGAAGAACTTATACTACTCGCTGGATGATACGGTAGAATTACAATATTCCGCACTGGAAAGTTTGTTGCAACATAAAACACAATACGCTTATTTTATTTTCCGTGATATTATTAATACAGAACCACCCGTACTCGCAGCCACCACCAGCAGTTATGTGGATTACCGGTACAATACCACCTCGTACCTGTCAGATTACAGTTATGATGATGGAAAATTTCTGGATGAATTATCGGATACATTGAAACTAACAAGGACCATTCTTCCTGATCTTCTTCCATTATTAAACCTGGAAGATTACAAAAGCAGTATCATGAAATTGCTCGGCGAAATGGTGGACAGTAACCTGGTGAAGCCAAAGGATTATGATCTGTATTTCAGCAAATTTATGATCGAGGCAAAACAGGAATTGAAAAAGCAGTCGATTGCTGAAAAGAAAAAGGCCATTGAGAAAGCAGAGGAGGAAAAAGAAGAAAAGAAAACTTCTTATTCTTATTACGACGAAGATGAAAAGGATTCGGGTAATGATGACCTGAGCCTCTATGCCACCCTCTTGCTGCCGTATTGGGAAACTAATGCTACTGTTCAGCCATTGATCGGGCAGATGCTGAAATCCAACGACAAAAAATTAAAATACAGCACCCTCTTGCTGATGCTGAAGAATAGCAAGCCTTATCCCGATACCTTGTTGCGGTATTTTGGCAGCCTCGAAGATTATAGATACGAATTGTATACGGACCTGAAGAAGATAAAACAGCTTAGTAAGTTTCCGGCTTTATACAACAATCACCTGGATCTTGGCAAAAGCTCCCTGTTGGATAAAAAATCATATGGCAAACCTGATTCCGTTGTGTATGTCGATCGTATGAAGACGGAATATAAAGGCAAGAAGGGATTTATTTATTTCTATAAATACAAAGCAAAAAAGGATGACCTGACCTGGAAGCTGGCAACGGTAGGATTAGTGCCGGAGGATCCAAAACAATTCGAGTTTGAAGATAGCTCGAAAGTAAAATTGGCCGGATTTGATTCACCCTTACTTACTTCCTATACCTATAACAAATATTCTTTCACCGTTTTCTCCGATACCAAACTGAAGGATGACGAACCTGTGCCAGACCAAATGAAAAAGATGCTTCGGAAAATGATCTATTCCCGTAGAAAGAGCGCCAAAAATTTTTATGAACAGGATAATGACAAGGCAGTTGCAAGTGAATACATTGATTAAACAATGATGCCTTTGGGGATAGAAGCGATGAGTTTTTTGGTGTAAGCAGATGCAGGGTTGAAATAAATTTCATCCGCCGGCCCGCTTTCTTCGATCTTTCCTTTGTTCATCACCAGGATGCGGTCGCTGATATATCGGACCACGGAAAGATCATGTGATATAAAGATGACGGTGAACCCGAACTCTTTTTTCAGGTCATTCAGCAAGTTGAGTACTTGTGCCTGTACACTTACATCCAATGCCGACACTGATTCATCACACACTACAAAGGAAGGATTTAAGGCTAGGGCCCGGGCAATAACGATCCGCTGCCGCTGACCTCCGCTGAATTCATGTGGGTAACGGTTGAAATGTTCAGCTTTCAGGTTGACTTTTTCCAGCAGCTCTGTTACCTTATCTTTTCTTTGCTGATCCGTGGTCAGCATACCATGCACTTTCATCGGCTCTGCAATAGCGGACCCAACGGTTATCCTCGGGTTTAAAGAAGAGTAGGGATCCTGGAAAACAATTTGAACTTCTTTTCTTAATGAACGTAACGCCTCTCTTTTTTTAGCAGTAATGTCAACCCCTTTATAAATAATTTTTCCCGCAGTAGGCTCAATTAATCTCAACAATGTTCTTCCCAATGTTGTTTTACCACAACCACTTTCACCTACCAGTCCAAGCGTTTCACCTTGATATACTTCAAAGCTTACATCATCCACTGCCCTGGTGTAAGAAAGGGGTTTGCCAAACAATGTCTTTTTGGTAGGAAACCAGACAGACAGGTTTTCGGCTGTAAGGAGAATTTCCCTACTGTCAGTCTGTTTCACTTCTTTTTTCATACTACCCTGTTTTATGTCTGCCTCTCCGGCAGGCGGGTTGGATATTCCTTCTCCCAGAAAGTCTGAAACAACTGGTAAGCGTTTTCCCCGTTCATGATTCATGGGACGGCAGGCCAGCAGGGCTTTGGTATAAGGGTGTTGCGGGTTATGAAAAATTTCTTTTACCGAATTTTGCTCCACAATTTCTCCTTTATACATTACCACCGCCCGGTCTGCAATTTCAGCAACTACTCCAAGGTCATGTGTGATGAAGATGACACCCATATTTAATTGCTGCTGCAATTCTTTAATCAGTTGCAGGATTGTTTTCTGTACTGTTACATCCAGTGCGGTCGTAGGTTCATCACAAATGAGCAGGGATGGTTCACAACACATCGCCATAGCAATCATCACCCGTTGTTTTTGACCTCCGCTGAGCTGGTGCGGATAACGGTTGAACATGGCAGGTGGGTCGGGCAGTTTTACTTTTTCAAACCAGGCAATGGTTTGTTGTTGGGCAACGGCTTTCGAAACTTTTTTATGGACTAGTATGGCTTCCATCACCTGGTCGCCGCAGGTCAATACAGGGTTAAGCGAGGTCATGGGTTCCTGGAATATCATAGCGATCTTATTCCCACGGATCTCCTGCATTTCATGGCGGCTTCTTTTTAGCAGGTCGGTGCTATCGCTTCCGTTTTCAGAAAACAGGATTGTTCCGGTTGTAAATTTTGCCGGGGGAGAAGGAAGCAGTTGCAAAATGGAAAGGGAAGTAACTGATTTGCCGGAACCGGATTCTCCTACGAGGGCCAATACTTCGCCTTTGCTGACGGTAAGCGTAATATTTTTTAATGCAGTAATGGTACCAGATTCAGCAATAAAATCAAGCGAAAGATTGTTGATGCTTAATAATGGCTGCATGTTTATTCTGCTATTTTGATCGAAACGGCTTTGGAAGGAGTGGGATAATAAGCCATGCATACTATGCAGTCTTTTCCTTTGGTAGTATCGATCGTAAAATAAAATTCATCACCTTGTTTAATGGTAGCAGGGAAATCGCAGGGATTACCCAGCCTGAACACATTGGTATAAGATTTTTTCGTTGATTCGTCGGTCCAGTTAGCCGCTACTATTGAAGTATCTGGATTGCCTTCAGTTACCCGGATCGTATAATTCATACAGATACCGGCGATCTCCAGTTTGCCTTTGTACCTCGTACCAGTGCTGGTCTTCTTATTACAGTCACTGTTGGATAGAAGAAGCGTTGTTAGTGCTGATACCAGGATGAATTGTTTCATATGTACAAGATTTAAAATTTCAAATGTCTTACCGTCATACCGTCGTTCATTAATTGTTTTAATGAATCAATACCAATTTTCAGGTGGTTCTTTACAAACTGGCTGGTTACATTCTTGTCACTTTCTTCAGTTTTCACGCCATCTGGTATCATGGGCTGATCACTCACTAATAACAGTGCCCCGGTCGGAATTTTATTATAGAATCCCACTGTAAATACAGTAGCTGTTTCCATATCAATCGCATAAGCTCTGATCTTTTGCAGGTATTCCTTAAAAGGTTCATCATGTTCCCATACCCGGCGGTTGGTGGTATAAACCGTGCCGGTCCAGTAATCAACTGCATAGTCCCGGATGGTTGTAGAGACTGCTTTTTGCAGGGCAAAGGCCGGGAGCGCCGGTACTTCTGCAGGAAAATAATCATTGGAAGTTCCCTCGCCCCGGATGGCAGCGATTGGTAATATCAGGTCGCCGATCTTATTGCGTTTTTTCAGGCCCCCGCATTTTCCCAGGAATAAGGCGGCTTTTGGATGGATAGCTGACAGCAGGTCCATCACGGTAGCTGCCGTAGGGCTCCCCATTCCAAAATTGATGATACTTATATTATCTGCGGTAGCACATTGCATGGGTCTGCCTTCACCGATCACTTCCACCTTGTTCCATTCAGCAAATAGTTTTACATAATTGCTGAAATTGGTAAGCAGGATATACTCACCAAAATTTTCTAATGACTCCCCGGTATAACGGGGCAACCAGTTCTGTACGATCTCTTCTTTTGTCTTCATATAAACAAATTTAATCAATTACCCCGGACTTCGCTGCAAGACCCTAAACTGACATCCTCTGTATGTCTGGGCTTTATAGGCACATAAGGTACAGTATTAATTACATAGGGCAATGATGTACCTGTCCTTCCAGGTGGTTACTTATAGAATGCAAAAGGATATTTTAAAATAAAAGGAGATGTTGGCCTACCTCTATATTATTCCTGTCCCAGTTAAAGACGTAATAGTATTTTTGAAGGATGATGCTGAATATTAAATATCCCGACCCGGCTTTTCGGATCAAAGAAGAAGCAGGAAAGGAATTCATCTTTGATGCCTTACGAAAAAAGTGGATATTGCTCACACCAGAGGAATGGGTGCGGCAGAATTTTGTACAGTACCTGTTGCAGGAAAAAAAATACCCCGCCTCATTGCTGGCACTTGAAAAAGAGATCAGGTTGGGGGAGTTAAAAAAGCGTTTTGATATCCTGGTCTATGATAGCGATCACCAGCCCTGGATGATGGTCGAATGTAAAGCTGGAAATATAAAGCTTGATGAAAAAGTGCTGGAACAGATCCTCCGGTACAATATTAGTGTACCCGTTCGTTATTTGATCATTACAAATGGCAGTGATTGTTTTGGATGGATCCGCAAGGATGGTACATTGAACCTGGTAGCGAAGATACCGGCCCATGCAGAGTAAGCTATTGGGTGAAACAGGTAACCTTACCGCTTTCTTTTATTTCTCAAATATTTTTTCGTCAACAGGAATGTTCAATTCAATCTTTTCATACTTCACATCCTGGAATACCTGCCCCATTACTTTCTGTACAAAATGAGTACTGAATTTAAGGCCATTCACTTCTTTTATTTCTTTATAAAATGTTTCGGCATCATATTCAACACCGGCAATTTCTCTTTTTGTAATGGATTTAACCAGCAGGTGGCTTTTGGTATTGATAAAATAAGTGGTCACTTTTCCATCTTCTTTGCTGGTCAGTTTGATAGGGTAGGTAGCTGAGCCATCCACAATTTGCTGCGCTAATAGTTCAGCCTGGTGACCTCTTTTTTTATAATCCATCAGGTTATTGGCAAGACTGGCCTGTGCTTTAAATGTTACCAGTTCAGACCCGGTTACATCGGTCGATGTCGGGGCATTTGCAAAAGGGTTGATCTTCCAGCCGGTCCCGTTTTTATACACGTTGTGAACGTATTGCTCACCCACTTTTACATCAGTACGCATGGCTTTGCCATTTACGATTTGCGTAGTCAGGGGTAACACCTGGCCCTGGGAAGTTAGCATGCCGGTAATTTTAGCAGTATTGATTTTATTAAAAGAGTCGAGGCCACCCATTACAGTGGTATATTGTTGAATAACCTCCTCTGCTGTTTGCGACTGCGCAGACAAGCATACGATACTCAATAGGGCAACAAACAATTTTTTCATAATTCTTACAATTTGATCTTTCTCACAACTCTATAACAAGCGGAGGTGCAAAGGTACTATTTTCGGAATTTCATTGTAGTTGGGGTATTGCTAAAGTATAAATAAAAAAATCCCACCTGCTTTCGCAAGTGGGATGTAAATAATAAGCAATTGGCTTGCCCTCTGAAGCCTGGGCGAAGGAGGGTTACTGTGGTTATGGAAATATTCCCAACTCTGCATAGCTGGTAGCGACCTTGTTGATCGCTACTACATAAGCCGCTGTGCGCATATCAGGAATCTCAGGATTACTTTTCCAGGTATTCATGATCTCTTGTGTGGCCACGATCATCGTTTCTTCCAAGCCGCTATAAACGAGGTCCACTTCATCAGCCCCATGCATGATATATTCCTTTTCTTTTTCTGAGACGATCTTACCCGTCAATGTTTCTATCTGACCAATGATATGGGCATTCATATTCTCATTAAAACGTTTTTCCATTCTTCCGTACCGAACATGGCTCAGGTTCTTCAGCCATTCGAAATAAGAAACGGTCACTCCACCGGCATTCAGGTACATGTCGGGTACAACGAGCACACCCTTTTTACCCAGTTCTTCGTCCGCTTCAGGGGTTAAAGGACCGTTGGCGGCTTCACCTATAATTTTTGCTTTGATGGCAGGCGCATTATCAGCATTGATTACATTTTCCAATGCAGCAGGGATCAAAATATCACATTCCATTTCCAGGGCGTCGCTGCTGTTCGCAAGGTTAGTGGCGCCAGGGAAATTTAATATCGAACCTGTTTTCTTCCGGTGATTGAACACTTCGTCCACATCCAGGCCTTTATTGTTTGAGATCGCTCCTTCATATTCAGCAAGGCCCACGATCAGGGCACCGGCATCCTGGAAGAATTTGGCACTGTGATATCCCACATTACCCAAGCCCTGTACTACTACTTTTTTTCCTTCTACACCAACTGTCAATCCCAGTTTCTGCATTAGATTTTCCATATTACACAGTTCCCGGAGGCCGAAGAAAACACCAAGACCCGTAGCTTCACGACGACCACGAACACCACCCTGTGTAATTGGCTTACCGGTTACACAACCCGCTGCATCGATCTCACCCGGGTGCATAGCAGAATAGGTATCGAGTATCCAGGCCATTTCTCTTTCACCGGTTCCATAATCAGGTGCCGGAACATCAGTACCGGGGCCGATAAAATTTTTCTTAATCAATTCAGCCGTATAACGGCGGGTGATTTTTTCCAGTTCGTAAGGAGAATATTTTTTAGGATTGATCTTGATACCACCTTTACCACCGCCAAAAGGTACGTTGACGATCGCACATTTATAGGTCATTAGAGCGGCCAAGGCCATCACTTCGTCCTGGTTTACCTCTGCGGCAAAGCGGATACCACCCTTACAGGGTGTTTTATGGTGTGAATGCTGGACACGGTAAGCTTCTATCACTTCGATACTGCCATCGTCTCTTTTCAACGGGAAGCGCATTTGGTAAACAGCGTTACATTCCCTGATCTGGGCAAGGATGCCAATATCCCATTTGGTGTATTGGGCTGCCTTGTCAAAACTTTTTTCGACAGAGCCGAAAAAACTGTAATGGTTGTCTGACATAAGTTCTTTTTTTATTTAAGCAATCGTTATTATAAATACGGAGTTAGAAATACCCTGTTTAGCAATTTAATTCCCTTTTTCCAATTTACTGATCTTCCGGTCTAACCGTACCACGTATAAAATAAGACCAAGTAAAATAGTCACCACTACCGCCACCACCACATAAATCCTACCGTTACTCCGCATGGTATCGGCCATCTCTACTTTTTCCTGCGCCTGGCTGGTAAGAGTGATCAGCAGCATTACCAGTAGTAACATTATTTTTTTTACGCTATTCATTACAACATATTTTTTTCTTTCAGCAAACTCATTCTTATTTTCAGCGTAGTGATCCAGACGCCCAGCAAAGTCCACCCGATGACTGCGGGATAAAAAACCATCCGCATATTCCCGCTGATATCATTTTTTACATCGAGGGCCGGATTGCCTTCATTGCCCGGGTGCAGGCTGGGTAATATTCTTGGTAAGATCCAGATGGCAGGAAACAGCATGGCATAAGCGAAAATATTGTACACGGCACTGATCCTTGCTTTCTTATCCATATCCTGTATCGAATCCCGTAAAATGAGGTAGGCAAAATAAACCAGCAGGGCAATAGCAGCCCCAATGAGTTTGGGATCTCTTGCTATGGTGCTGAAAGAATTAAGGGCCGGCTTATTTGGATCGGCCCAGGTATAAGAGGCCCAGATAGCACCAGTTATATAACCCAGCAAACCAAATACGATACCGGCTACGGCATATTGCCGGGCGATTATATCATGTTTAATATTAAAACCGCGGAGATAGCGGATCGCATTCACTACGGATATGGTAAAAAGGATCATCATGGCAAACCACATACAAACGTGGAAATAGAGGTTGCGGATGGTTTCCTGGAGGGCTGGCAGGCGGGGTACTTCCAATAATAACCCGGCGGTAAAAGTGTACAACAACAAGATGACACTTGTTATCTTCCACCAGGACTTGTACATATAGTTTTTTCTGTCAGTCATCGGGAGGCCAACAGGAGATTGTCGGCCAGTTGAATATAGGCGCAAAAATAAGGTGCTACCGCTAAACGCTGAATAAATTTTCTTATTCGTTTGGGATGTGTAAGGACTACATAACCAATGAGAATGGGATGTTTTTTGAATTATGGAATAAAATACCCGAAGCGTTGGAGGGCTTTCTTATTTCAGCTGTATATGTTTGACAATATCTAATCTTTCCAAAGAAAGGGGAAAAGAATAACGGCTAGTAAAATCACCATAATATCCAATGACACCAGCAAAAGAACAGTACTCATTGAAATTGTAAGAAGTGGTGCGAAAGCGGCATTGGATAATTTCATTAATAACAGGAGCTGGGGAATAATAATCGGGAAACCGAGAACGGCCATGATAGCGGCATTTTGTTGCGCTTTGGCAGCAATAGCAGCTAAAAAAGTAAAAACAAGGCTAAGGCTCCAACCCCCAAGCAATACCAGGCCAATGAATGGTCCGGCTTTCTGTATGGGATTGCCCAGAAATAAAGTAAAGAGAAAAAGACTCAGCAGGCTCATTACCAGCATCAGTAGGGAGTTAAAGAGAAGTTTGGCCAATACAAAATCAGAAGGGCTGGCAATTGAATAGAAGTAGAGCATCCTGCCTCTACTTTCCTGCATAAAACTTTTGGCTACGGCATTGATACAGATAAATAGCTGGATGACCCAGAATAGGCCATTCCAAACCCTACTTTCGGGTTCGTCTATAGCATTGAAGAGTACAAAGACGGTGGCACCAATATATAAGAGTATGCCGTAGAAGCTGTACTGCTGCCTGATTTCCAGCAGCAGGTCC
Organism: Bacteroidota bacterium; assembly: GCA_034408705.1. Taxonomy (GTDB): domain Bacteria; phylum Bacteroidota; class Bacteroidia; order Chitinophagales; family Chitinophagaceae; genus JJ008. The sequence goes on along the minus strand of JAWXCO010000210.1, from coordinate 24,941 downwards.
TTTTTAAATAACGTAAATATGTGTTTGACGGCGCTGATAAGATCCTTTTTTTGTGCGAAAATACTGATTACCCGGTCTATCTTGTTTATTATCTAATTTGCACCCTAAATTTACTCACATGAAAAAAAATTCTTTCTTCCTGGCTGCTGCATTCCTGCTGATAGCAGGAGGCGGTATACAATCCTGTAAATCTTCTTCCAAAGCAGGCGCATCCACCCTGCTGAAATTTAACCTGGAGCAGGGTAAAGGGTATGATTATGAAATGGTATGGGACCTGGAAACAGAAGTAGCTGGTCAAAAGTCCAGTATCAGTATCACCGGTTTATACTCAATGAATGTGACAGGTATTGAGAATAATGTAAGATCTGTAACAACGGCGTATAAAAGTATGCGGATGAATATGCAAATGGCCGCTATGACCTTGGATATCGACAGCGATAAACCCATAGCGGATAATGGAGAAAAAGATATCACCAAGAATCCGCTTGGCATTATGAATAAAATAGTTTCAGGAATAATTGGGAAAAAATTTGTCATTAAAGTGGACGAAGAAGGAAAAGTGCTCGAAGTAATCGGGTTTGAAAGAATTTTTACAGGCATGATCGATTCCATGGGCCTGGACGAAAAAGCAAAAGAAGCAGCCGCCGCATCGTTCAAAGAACAATTTAATGACCAGAATATTAAAGACCAGTTCGCACAGGTGTTTACCATTTTTCCCAATAAAGAAATTAAAGTGGGTGATAGTTGGGAAAAGACCTACACGACCGGTGGTAAAATGGCTGCAACCTATCTCAACACCTATACAGTGAAAGAAATAGATGGTGATCATGTATCCTTAACGACCAAATCAAAGATATCATCGGATGGAACGGGCCAGGACCTGAGTGGAACGCAATCCGGAAATATACTGGTGGACAGTAAAACCGGCCTGATGATCAGCGGGGAGTATGACCAGGATATCCAGGTAAAATCAGGAGGACAAACCGTACAGGTGACGGGTAAGGGAAAAATTAAAGGGAAGGCTAATTAATGCCATAATAACAATATAATAACCTGGAGCCGGGAGTAGTATAGAAAATGAAAACTGCTCCCGGGTTTTTTACTTTCTGATCGGTGATCAGGAAATGCAGCTCACCTCGCATTATAACACTTCCTGCACCTTGGCTCATACACATCGGTAGCACCCAGCATCACCTGGTCGTCGTTGGGGATCTTACGGTACGAGTAATTCGCCATATTGCCACAGCGCTGGCAGATCGCATGCAGCTTGGTCACATAATCTGCTTTGGCCATAATAAAAGGCATTTGCCCAAATGGATTGCCGAGATAATCCATATCGAGCCCGGCCACAATCACCCGGATACCCCGGAAAGCCAGCTCATCACATACATTGGCTATTTCCGGATCGAAGAACTGGGCTTCGTCAATACCAATGACATCTATATCACCTTCCGCCATCAGCAGAATTTTTTGGGAATTGTCAATGGGGGTAGACTGGATGGCTGTGGCATCATGTGATACAATCTTTTCCGCATCGTACCGAACATCAATTGCCGGTTTGAATATCTCCACTTTCAGGTTGGCGATCTTGACCCTTTTCAGCCGGCGGATCAGTTCTTCCGTCTTCCCGCTAAACATGGAGCCACAGATCACTTCGATACTTCCCCTGCGTTCGCCGCTGGTATTGGGTTCAATAAACATTGTTAAGATTTAGGTATTCCGGAATGAGTTGGCTTTATTGGCAAACTGTTTGTAATTTTAGAACACTTGTTACGTTGACTGGTTATCCCGTGGCTCAACCATTCAATTATTTCATCAGCGGTCAAAAATACATAATGGAACGTATCGAAGCACTTATCAGCAAATTAAAAGAACAGTTTGAGGAACAAGCTGACCCCAACCTGATGCTGGGTACCGTTCAGTTATTACAATTTGAATTGACTAAGTTGAAGTCGGGCAACCAGCAAATCCTGGGTACCGCAAAGGTGGCCGTAATGCTTCCTGCCACCAGTATTATGGGAGCCGTAGCGGCCCAGCATGAAAAATATGCACCCCGGCCGGCGGATCAGCCTTTACAGGCAGTAAAAGAAGTCGTAAAGGAAGAAAAAAAGATTGTTGAGGAAATCAAGGAAACGGTATTGGTGGATAACGGTACACTTTCCGTGGTACAAAAGAACGGCCAGCTGGATATGGTGTTTGACCCTATGACAGAAATACCGACCTTATCACATCAGCCGAAAGAAAAAGAAGTTAATGATGCAACAAAACTGGGTGAATCGCTCAACGATAAATTAAAGCAGGGAAAAACAGAATTGGTGGAAATATTAAAGGAAGCCCCGGTAAAAGACCTCCGTAAAGCTGTGGGTATAAACGACCGCTTTCTTTTTATTAACGAATTGTTCCGTGGCGATGAGAGTATGTATGAACGCAGTATCAAAACCATCAATAGTTTTAATATTTATGCTGAAGCAGAGTATTGGATCAGCCGGGAATTGAAAGTGAAATTGGGCTGGAACCACGAACAGCCATCCGTTAAGCACTTTGATCAGCTGGTCAAAAGACGTTTCTCCTGAATGAACTGAACGATAGTTTGGGTAGCTCCTTTGTTGGCCCTGACAAAATTACCTGCTGCCTGGCACCGGTAATTATATTCTTCCTCATTGCTTAGCAGGGCTTGTATCAATTCTCCCGCCATCACCCCATTTCTTTTTTCGTCGTTAAAAGGTAAGCCTCCACCAGCCTGTACCAGTCCAATGGCTTCGGTATATTTATGATAATAGGGCCCAAAGAGTACGGGCTTATGATAAACGGCTGCTTCCAGTACATTATGAATGCCGTTCGTTTTCAACCCACCTCCAACATACGTGATGGATGCATATTGATAAAGGCGGGAAAGCATACCGATATTGTCGATGATCAGGCAACTAGGGAGTGAGGAGTGAGAAGTGGTAAGTGCAGAGAACAAAACCGAATGGGGGAATAGGCCTTGAATGAAAGCAATATGCTTTTCGTTGATTTCATGCGGGGCAATAATCAGTTTAAGGGATGGATCATTTACAGCGTCTAATGCTTTTTGTAAAACTTCTTCATCTTCCGGCCAGGTGCTGCCGGCAATAATAGCTTTATGATCACCAATAAATTTTTCGATAAGCGGGATGGGCTCAGTATTACTGGCAATTTCAACTACCCGGTCAAAGCGTGTATCGCCCGACACAGAACAAATGGCAGATAAGCCGATTGCATCTACCAGTTTTTTTGATTCCGCAGTTTGCACAAACAAATGATCGAAGCGGAAAAGCATCTTTCGTTGCAATTTTCCATACCATTTAAAAAACGACATGTCCTTCCTGAATAAAGCTGAGATGAGCAAAAGCGGGATGTTCCGGTATTTTATTTTTTTTAGATAGTAATACCAGAATTCATATTTGACAAAGATGACCAAAGAGGGGTGAACGATCTCTAAGAACCTTTTTGCATTCCGGGGGCCATCCATTGGCAGGTAAAAAACCCAATCGGCTCCTTTATAATTTTTTTGTACTTCATACCCTGAAGGAGAAAAGAAGGTCAATAATATGCGGTGTCCGGTTTCAGCAGCCTTCAATTTTTCCAATACCGGTCTTCCCTGTTCAAACTCACCCAGCGAGGCACAATGCATCCAGATGATCTTACTCCCTGGAGGAATGGCTTCTTGTAGCCGATTGAATATTCCTTTTCGTCCCCTAACCCATTTTTGAGCCTTGGGATTGAACAAAGAGGCCAGGTGCGTACCCGCCCTGAAAAGCCAAAGGAAAATATTATAGAAAAATACAGACAAATGATTGGTTATATCCCGATAGTTATCAGGAAAGGCAAATGTAAAAGCAATCGGGTAAACTACCCTTATTTTACTATTTTTGCGGCTATTTTACAGCTAAACATTACCGAATGCGACCTATCCAGATGGTAGACACCAGAACACAGTATCATAAGATCAAACCAGAAGTGGATAAAGCTGTGCTGGAAGTCATGGAAAGCTCGGGTTTTATCAATGGTAAAATTGTGCAGGAGTTTTCAGCCGATCTCGCCGTATATCTCAGCATTAAACATACTATTCCCTGTGCCAATGGAACAGATGCCCTGCAAATCGCCATGATGGCATTGGGCCTTGAGCCGGGAGATGAAGTGATCACACCTTCGTTTACTTATATCGCCACTACTGAAGTAATTGCCTTGCTGCGACTTACGCCGGTATTCGTGGAAGTAGATCCAAAAACATTCTGTATGGATCCGGCGGCGCTTGAAAGAGCCATTACACCAAAAACAAAAGCGATTGTTCCGGTACATTTATACGGGCATGCTGCACCAATGGAAGAAATTATGGCAATTGCTAAAAAGCATAACCTGTATGTGATAGAGGATAATGCGCAGGCCATTGGATGTGATTATACTTTTTCGGATGGTAGCAAAAAGAAAACAGGAACAATCGGTCATGTTGGAACTACTTCTTTTTATCCTTCCAAAAACCTGGGTGCTTTTGGAGATGGGGGAGCGATGTTTACCAATGATAGTGAACTGGCATTGAAACTGAAAACGGTGGCCAATCATGGACAACAAAAGCAGTATCATCATGATGTGGTAGGCTGCAATAGCCGGTTGGATTCTATACAGGCCGCAATTCTTGCGATTAAACTAAAGCATCTTGATGAATACCTTGACGCAAGAAGATCGGCGGCTGATTTTTATGATCAGGCATTTGCCAATCACCCTAAAATAACTATCCCTTACCGTGCTGCTTATTCCAATCATGCTTTTCATCAATATACGATGTTGCTGGAAGGGGTGAACCGTCCCGATAGCTATCGGGATGGGTTGAAACAGTTTTTGGCAGATAACAATATCCCATCCATGATCTATTACCCCGTGCCGGGGCATAAACAAAAAATGTTTGAGCGATTTAATACCGCCAGCCAACTGATGCCGGTCACGGATTGGCTAACGGAGCGGGTGATCTCTTTGCCCATTCATACCGAACTGGACGAAGAACAGTTACATTATATTAGCACAAAAGTGCTGGAGTTTATTAAGTAAGATATTTATACACCTATTAATCTTAGCCTGAAAATGTACCAAGAACTAGTAGATAAAAAAGTTAAGCTGGCTGTTATCGGATTAGGCTATGTGGGATTGCCAATCGCCCTGGAATTTGCAAGGAAAATTTCTGTGATCGGTTTTGACATTAGTGCCAAACGGATTGACATGATGCGGCAGGGAATTGACCCGAGCAATGAACTGGAGAAAAAGGATTTTGAAGGCTGTGATATCGTATTTACGGATTCGCTGGAAGTACTTCGCGAAGCAAAATTTTTTATTGTGGCCGTACCCACCCCGGTGGATGAACATAATGTGCCGGACCTTATCCCTGTTCAGAAAGCTTCTGAAACAATTGGTAAGGTAATCAAGAAAGGAGATTACGTAGTGTTTGAATCAACCGTTTATCCTGGTTGTACCGAAGAGGATTGTTTGCCTATCATTGAAAAATTATCAGGCTTAAAAAATCTTATTGATTTCAAAATAGGTTATTCTCCTGAGCGGATTAACCCGGGCGACAAGCAGCACACACTTGCTTCTATCATTAAAGTGGTATCTGGCTGTGATGCCGAATCGCTGGAAGAAATCGCAAAAACCTATGAACTGGTGGTTACCGCCGGTGTACACCGGGCCTCCTGTATTAAAGTGGCTGAAGCGGCCAAAATCATTGAGAACACACAACGGGACCTGAATATAGCCCTGATGAACGAACTGTCCATCATTTTTAATATGATGAATATTAATACCTATGAAGTGCTGGAAGCTGCAGGGACCAAATGGAATTTCCTGAAATTTCAACCCGGGCTGGTAGGCGGTCATTGTATTGGAGTAGACCCTTACTATCTTACTTATAAGGCCAGGGAACTGGGCTATGATGCTGAAGTGATACTGGCCGGACGCAACATTAATGATAATATGGCCAAGTATGTTGCCAAAACAGTGGTACAGCATATTATTAAAAATTCTGGTGATGTAAAATTGTCGAAAGTGCTGATTAAAGGCGCTACATTCAAAGAGAATGTAAGCGATATCCGTAATTCCAAAGTAGCAGATGTGGTAAAAGCATTGAAGTCGTATTATGTTAATGTAGAGGTGGAAGATCCGCATGCGGATTCCGAAGAGTTACAACATGAATATGGGTTTGGCCTGGTGGCCAATCCAGGAAATGATTATGATGCGGTGATCATTACCGTACCGCATGATGCATACAAAGGGCTGGAAGATGATTATTTTACTGGCATCACTAAGCCGCATGGTATGGTAGCGGATCTGAAAGGAATTTACCGTAACCAAATTACTAACCGAACTTACTGGAGTTTATAATATGCCTTTTATTCAAACTGATATTCCAGGCTTGCTGGTCTTTGAACCGAAAGTATTTGAAGACAGCAGGGGCTGCTTTTTTGAATCCTATAATGAGAATGTGTTCCGCCAGGAAGGCATTGATATCCGCTGGGTACAAGACAACCAGTCTTCGTCTGCTTATGGTGTAATAAGAGGGCTGCATTACCAGCTCCCTCCCTTTGCACAAACCAAACTGGTGCGTGTTTTGAAAGGAAAAATATTGGATGTGGCGGTAGATATCCGGAAAGGCTCACCCAGTTTTGGGAAAAGCTTTTCTATAAAACTCTCTGCGAAAAATAAAAAACAATTATTCATCCCCCCCGGGTTTGCCCACGGCTTTTCTGTGCTAAGTGAAAAAACGGAAGTATTATATAAATGTAATAGCTTTTACAATAAGGATAGCGAGGCCGGAATTGTTTATAACGACCCGGCACTGGAGATCGACTGGCAGGTTTCGCCGGATGAGGCAGTCATATCCGAAAAAGACCTGCTGCTCCCTGTATTGGCTAATTGCAATAACAGCTTTGAATTTATCAGCTGATGAAGGAGAGGCCAACTATACTGGTTACCGGTGCCAACGGGCAGTTGGGAAAAGAACTGCAAGAGCTTGCCCCCCTGTTTCCCCAATTCAATTTTATTTTTTTATCAAGAGCTGATTTACCCATTCATCATGTTGATCTGGCAAGAAATTTTTTCAAAGAATATCATCCGCACTTTTTGATCAATTGTGCCGCCTACACGGCTGTTGATAAGGCCGAGCAGGAAAAAGACCTGGCCTTCCAGGTGAATGGAGAAGCTGTGGGTGTACTCGCCGCTACTTGCAAAGAATACCAGGCTAAGCTGATTCATATTTCTACCGATTATGTTTTCGACGGAGCTGGCTCTGCACCATTTAAAGAAGATTCACCGAGTAACCCGCAGGGTGTATATGGAGCTTCCAAGTTAGAAGGAGAACATCAGGCATTACAACTCAATCCCGATGTTATTATTATCCGCACTTCCTGGGTCTATTCGGAGTTTGGAAAGAATTTTGTAAAGACGATACTGCAGCTGGTAAGTGAAAGACAAGAGATCAATGTGGTGAATGACCAGTTGGGTTCGCCTACATATGCATCGGACCTGGCCGCTGTTATTTTACAGATCATTTCATCCGGACAGTGGCACCCGGGTATTTATCATTTCAGCAATGAGGGAGTGATCAGCTGGTTTGATTTTGCTGAAGAGATAAAAAGAATAGCCGGTAGTTCCTGTACGATACACCCGGTTCCAACCAGCGCCTATCCCACTCCGGCAAAGCGACCAGCCTATTCGGTGTTGGATAAATCAAAGATTCAGCAAACGTTTGGAATTAAACTGAAGAATTGGAAGGACAGTTTACAGGAATGCTTTCAAAAGCTTTGAGTTTTTCTCTCCGTATATTTATTAGCAAATTACACTGACTACTTTGAAGGATATGATTTCTTATAATAAACCTGAATGGACCATGCAGCAAACCATGCGCTGGTTTGGGCCGAATGACCCTGTGAGTTTGGCGGATATTAAACAAGCCGGCTGTTCCGTTGTCGTTACGGCTTTGCATCATATTCCGAATGGGGAAGTATGGACCATAGAAGAAATTACCAAACGGAAAGAGGAGATCGAAGCTGCGGGGCTAGCGTGGTCGGTGGTAGAAAGTGTGCCCGTGCATGAAGCCATTAAAACGCAAGGGCCCTCATTCCAGGCATATATTGATGCATACAAACAATCTCTTCACAACTTAAGCAGCTGCGCTATCAAAACAGTGACCTATAATTTTATGCCTGTGCTGGACTGGACAAGAACCGACCTGGCTTATACAGTAGAAGATGGAAGCAAGGCGCTGCGATTTGAAAAAGCGGCATTCATGGCATTTGATCTGTTTATGCTGAAAAGAAAAAATGCAGCAGCTGATTATACTCAAAGGGAAATAGAAAGGGCTACCCAACGATTTTCGAAGATGAGCGAAGCAGATAAACAATTATTACAAAGAAATATCATTGCAGGATTGCCCGGTAGTGAAGAAAGTTTTACACTGGAAAAATTTCAACAAGCCCTGGATGCCTACCAGGGTATCGATGCGGCAGCACTTCGAAATAATTTGATCTATTTCCTGCAGCAAATAATTCCTGTTGCCGAATCGGCCGGAATTATGATGGTCATACATCCGGATGACCCCCCTTACCCTGTATTGGGCTTGCCAGGAGTGGTCAGCTCCGCTGCCGATATCGAAGCATTGATCGAAGCATTGATCGAAGCAGTTCCATCAATGTCCAATGGATTGTGTTTTTGTACAGGATCTTTCGGTGTGCGGCCAGATAATCAATTGCCGGAAATGGTAGCACAGTTTGGGGACCGTATCAATTTTATCCACTTACGCAGTACCCGGAGAAACGAGTGGGGCGACTTTTACGAGGACAACCATCTCAACGGAGATGTTGATATGTATGCGGTAGTGAAACAGATTGTGAAGTTGATGCAAAAAAGAAAATTGTCTATTCCTATGCGCCCCGATCATGGTCACCAGATGCTGGATGATCTGAAGAAACAGACCAATCCGGGGTATTCAGCAATTGGCAGGCTGAGAGGATTAGCTGAATTAAGAGGCCTTGAAGTAGGAATTATAAGAAGCATGCAGGAGTCAATTGTTTCAACGAATTAATTTGTCCGGTATAATGAGTACGATTGCGCAAAATAAAATGGCCGGTCAGGTGAGAACGGTATTTAATAAATTCTTTGGGGAACCGGAACTAATTACCCGTTCACCGGGTCGTATCAACCTGATCGGTGAGCATACAGATTATAATAATGGATTTGTATTGCCGGCTGCTATTGATAAGGCTGCTTATATTGCCATCGGTCGTCGTAGCGATAATGCCATTCATTTATATGCAGAGAATCTGAAAGAAGGTTACGAGACCAGCCTTCCAAATTTGCAACCAAAAGCCGGACACTGGTCTTCTTATTTGCTGGGCGTGGCCGATCAATTAATAAAAAAAGGTCATTCCCTGGGCGGCTTCAATGTGGTTGTTACCTGCGATGTGCCGATCGGAGCCGGCATGTCTTCTTCAGCTGCCGTGGAATGTGCTACAGCTTTTGCATTGAATGAATTGTTTCAATTGAAATTGGAAAGGCTGGACATGGTTAAAATTGCGCAACAGGCGGAGAATGAGTTTGTAGGAATGAAATGCGGAATCATGGACATGTTTGCCAGTATGATGGGAAAAAAAGACCAGGTGATACAATTAGACTGCCGTAGTCTTGCTTATAGTTATTTTCCATTATCGTTAGCGGAGTATAAAATTGTACTATTTGATACCCAGGTAAAACATGCATTGGTGGGAGGTGAGTATAACCTGCGCCGCCAGCAATGTGAGGAAGGTGTCAGCCTGTTGCAACAAAAATTCCCGGAGGTTAAAAGCTTAAGGGATGTGAGCGAAGAAATGCTGGAAACAGAATTGATCCGTTTAGCGAGCCCGACAGTGTATGATCGTTGCCGTTTTGTTGTGGAAGAGATTGCACGGCTCCAGGTTGGCTGTGAGCTTTTACTAAAAAATGATATTGCCGGCTTCGGACAGAAAATGTTTGAAACGCATGATGGGCTCAGTCAGTTGTATGAAGTGAGTTGTAAGGAGCTGGACCTGCTGGCCGGTTGGGCCAAAGCAGAACCTGCTATTGCAGGAGCCCGGATGATGGGTGGCGGATTTGGGGGCTGTACTATAAACTTAATACAGGAGGATGCAATTGACGGGATCTTTCAACGCTTTTCTGAAAAGTATCAAAAGGAAACTGGTAAGACTTTGAAAATGTATATTGTTGCCCCCGAAGATGGGACTACTATTGTGGTGTAAATATTTAAAAATATATGATCGGTAAATAAAAAGAGCAAACTGGAATTGCTCCGTTTGCTCTTTCTTGTTGACCCATATGGATTCGAACCATAAATAACTGAACCAAAATCAGTAGTGTTACCATTACACCATGGGTCATTACCCAGAGCATTATGAAAGGCTCTTTATTTGGAGTGCAAAAATAAGGCTTGGAAGGTTTGGGGCCAAATGGAATTTGGGAATACAGCGCTTCGGGCTCAGGGCTGTTCGCTCAGGGCTGCAACCGGTCAGCAATATTAGCTTTTCCGGTTGAAGGGCTTTTTTTGCAGGATTGCAGAAAAGGAGATCAGCATTTTTTGTTCCCGATCTAAAAGTTCCAGCGTTTTCTCAATAAAATCCTGCTTCCCGAGTTTGCGGGCTTTTGATAACAAAAGCTGCGTTTCTAATTCAAAAGCAGATCCCAGGGCAATCTCAATGAACCGGTTGTAGTCTTTTTCGCTGGACCGGGTACTGCCTTCCGCTACATTTGATGGAATTGAGACCCCGGCCTTGGTGATCTGAATTGCCAATCCCCATTTCTCTGAACCTGGAAAAGTTTCGACGATTTCAAAGCAATTGTTTGCGATCTGGAACCCAAACTGCCAGATATCCAGGTTCTTAAAATATTTCATTTTATTTTAGATGAAAGTTAATCCGGCACTCGTGATCACGCAACGTTAATCCGTCATCAAAATCATGTCTTTTTCGGTAATTCATCCGTTAATAGCCCGCAGCCCCAAGCCCACAGCCTTCTTCCAAACTACACAATCATCGCTTCTCTCTCCTCCCGTTCTTTTAATTCCTTGATCTTATCAAGCGCCCTTGCCACCACATCACACATAATGGTATATAAAGCACCCTGTTTGGCATTTTCATAAATATAATCCAGGGCCAGGTCCTCATTGGGAATAGTCACAATGGGCATATCGGGGTTTACACTCATAATACCTTCTTTTAGTAACTCAATAATCTCATCCGCCGTTCTACCCCGCAGATTTTTATCACAACGTATGATGATCTCATCAAAATGACGGGCAGATATTTCACCCAGCTCACGAATATCTTCATCCCTGCGGTCACCCGTTCCGCTAATGACTCCAATACGGGTTGGGTAATCCAGTTTGCTGACAAAATCACAAAGCAATTTCAAACCATGCGGGTTGTGCGCAAAATCTGCGAGCATGGTAAAATTTTTAAAATGGAAAAAATTTAACCGGCCAGGTGTCAGGCTTTCGCTGGGTATAAAGGTTTGCAGGCCGGAGCGGATATCTTCAATGGTAATATCGCGGAATAAATAAGCAGCTAGTACGGCCGGTAAACAGTTATTGATATTATGGGTGGCTTTGCCTTCAAAGGTCAGTGGAATACTTTTAGCCGGCAACACCCGTATCTTCCAGTTGCCTTTCATGATCGTGACAAAACCATTTTCATATACACAGGCCAGGCCATTGGTGCTGCAATGTTCTTTGATGCGGGGATTGTTTTCATCCATACTGAACAACGCAATATTGCAACGCAGGCCGCTTTTCATCTGGTAGACTAAATTATCATCTGCATTGAGTACGGCATAACCATGCGGGAAGACCGTTTCCGGAACAACGGCTTTGACCTTCGCCATTGCTTCAATAGTATGAATACCGCCAAGGCCCATATGATCGGCTGCTACATTGGTCACTACTGCCACTTCACAATTTTGAAATGCCAGCCCTGATTTTAATATTCCACCTCTTGCACATTCCAGTACAGCAAAATCAACTGTTGGATCTTTCAGGACAAATGTCGAAGATACCGGGCCGGTGCAATCACCCTTCATCATCATTTGGTTTTGGATATATACTCCATCTGATGTGGTGTAACCCACTTTTTTACCGGCGCATTTGGCTATATGTGCGGTTAGTCTTGTGGTAGTTGTTTTACCATTGGTACCCGTGATCGCAATAATGGGAATACGTCCTGCACTTCCTTTTGGAAACAGCATATCTACCACTGGCTCGGCTACATTCCTTGGCAGACCTTCCGAAGGATCGATATGCATCCGGAAACCCGGGGCTGCATTTACTTCCAGTATAGCACCTCCATTTTCTGCAACAGGAGTTTTCAGGTCAGTTGCCATCACATCAATACCACAAATATCGAGGCCAATAATTCTGGCGATCCGTTCAAACATAAAAATATTGGCAGGATGTACTTCATCGGTAACATCAGTAGAAGTGCCACCGGTGGAAAGATTAGCGGTTGGTTTCAGGATTACCCTTTGCCCTTTTGAAGGAACGGTCGCTAAGCTGATCATTGCATCATCCAGCATTTTCTGCGTAAACTGGTCCATGGTGATCTGTGTCAGTACTTTCTCATGACCAAAACCACGGCGGGGATCTTTATTGACCTCATCGATCAGCCATTGAATGCTGTGTTCACCATCACCCACTACTGATGCGGGTGTTCTTAAAGCAGCACAAATAAATTTATTATTGATCACGAGGCAGCGGAAATCATAACCGGTAATGAACCGCTCTACAATAACACTGCGGCTGTAGACCTTCGCTGCTTCAAAAGCTTTGATAGCCTGATCCCGGTTGATGATATTAGTTGTATTCCCTTTACCATGATTGCCATCAATAGGTTTTATGACCAATGGGTACTTGAATTTTTCAATGGCTTCATCTAATCCTTCTTCTGTTCTTACTACGGTTCCTCTAGGCACCGGTATCTCTGCCGCTTCTAACAATAATTTCGTTTCTTCTTTATCGCAGGCAATGTCCACGGCTATATTGGAGGTAGTGGAAGCAATAGTGGCCCTGATCCTTTTTTGATTGACACCATACCCCAACTGCACCAGACTAGCTTTGTTCAACCGTATATAGGGAATACCTCTTTTAGCCGCTTCCTCAACAATACAACCGGTAGAAGGTCCAAGACGGGTATCTTCCCTGATCTCCCGCATCTGTTGAATATCATTTGCCAGGTCGTATGCTGTCCCATCAATCAATGCCTCAGCAATGCGGACAGATGCTTTGGCTGCATACAATCCGGCATCTTCTTCCATATAACTAAAGACAACATAGTAAACACCTTCTTTTTCACCATCCGGGGTCCGGGTCCTTCCAAAACCAGTGTCCATGGCAGCCAGTGTCTGGATCTCCAGAGCAATATGTTCGATAACATGCCCCATCCAGGTGCCTTCCTCTACCCGTTGGAAAAAACCACCACGAATGGCCTCACTGCAGCGATGCTCGATCATGGTCGGAAACATCGCTTCCAGCCGTTCTCTGAAACCGGGAATAGTATTGGTCGGCCGCTGCTCAAGTTCCTCAAGGTCCAGCTTCATCTGTATCAGTTTGGTACGGTTCACACTCCAGTAATTCGGCCCCTTCAGTACTTTAATTTCCAGTATTTGCATAATGTCAGTTGTTGAAATTGGAAGTTAGTTTTTTTATTTTTTGTAACCAATAATAGTAATTCGTTTATCTGTTTCCAGTTGTCAGATTGTCCATTTTTACCCGCCATGGAAAAACGAATCACCACCTGCCGCCCGGTCTGGCAAAAATTTATCCCAGGAATTAATATACCTGGGATACTATACTAACACACCCGGAGTAGGCGACTATCCTATTCAACCGGGTAATAGGATAGGGCTTATTATTTTCGGTACATTTATATAAATCAATTTATATGCCCGGAACTAACCGCCGACGGTTTTTGCAAAGAGCTGGTGCTTTTTCTGCTACTGCTTTTTTTGCATCAATGACCCAACCAGCCTGGAGCCGAAACCTGGAAACGGCTTTACGCAATGCAGATGGTATGTCTCCCGATGCCCTGGCAACGGAAGAAGATTTCTGGTATTATATCCAGCAATCGTTCACGGTTTCTTCCAGCATGATCAACCTGAACAATGGTGGTGTAAGCCCTGCACCCAAAACAGTGCAGGATACCATGAAAAAATATTATGACCTCTGCAATGAAGTGCCGAGTTATTATATGTGGAGGATATTGGACCAGGGTCGGGAGCCTTTACGAAAGAACCTGGCAAAGATGGCGGGTTGCTCCCCGGAAGAAATTGCTATCAACCGAAATTCATCCGAAGGATTGGAAACAGTCATTTTCGGTCTGCAATTAAAAGCTGGTGATGAAGTGGTACTGGCTAAACAAGATTATCCCAATGTGATCAATGCCTATAAGCAAAGAGAGCTGAGAGATGGTATAAAATTAGTTTGGGTAAATCTTGAGCTGCCCAGCGAAGATGAAAATTACCTGGCCCAACAATATGTCAATGTGTTTACGACAAAGACCAAAGTGGTGAATATTACGCATATCATCAATTGGAACGGTCAAATACTACCGGTAAAAAAAATTGCAGCTGAAGCCCGCAAGAAGGGAATAGAAGTGGTGGTGGACGGGGCACATAGTTTTGCTCATTTCGATTTCAAGATACCTGATCTGGACGCAGATTATTTTGCTGCAAGCCTCCACAAATGGCTATATGCTCCTATCGGAACGGGGTTATTGTATGTAAGAAAGGAAAAAATAAAAAACATTTATCCGCTATTCGCCACCAGCGATAATCCGCTGAAAGATGATATCCGCAAATTCGAGAACCTGGGTACCCGGCCTTTCTATATTGAACAGGCTATTGGCAAAGCCATTGAATTTCATGATATGATCGGCAGCGAACGAAAAGAAAAACGACTGCACTACCTGAAGAATTACTGGATGGACAAGATCAAAACTATTCCTAAAATAAAAATGAATACTTCTCTTCATCCGAAATGGGCCTGTGCGATCGGTAATATCGGGATAGAGGGGAAAAAAACAGCTGAACTCGATTCTTTTCTTTTAGATAAGTACCGGGTACATGTGGTAGGTATTGAATGGGAGAATATCCATGGCATTAGAGTAACTCCGAATGTTTATACGACTACCAAGAATCTTGATGTGCTGGTGGAAGGTATAATTGCTTTTGCAAAAATTTAAACATATCGCAGTGGCGTAAATACGTTGTGATTTCATCTGCGGTAGAAGTTGCGGCAATATTTTCGTGGATAATATTTCTGGCATCCCCGGTCTTCCTATTTCCGCAACGATATAACTTGTATTTCCGGAATTCGAAAACAGGTCTTTAATAATTATTCTCAAAGGGATTTAAATTACGGGCGATAGCAAAATATTTTCCTCGTCAAAAAACCATTTGCGCCAGTAATGATTTTCAAACTATAGTACAAAACCATAAACCCCAAACCATTAACTTCTTTGCTTACCAACCGTAAAATAAACCTGCTCCAGGCTACTTCTATTAACATGATAGATATGGTGGGGATTGGCCCCTTTGTGGTGATGCCTTTCGTGGTAGCCCGGTTCGATAGTGGCCTTTTTATCTGGGCCTGGATATTCGGCGCCTTTACTGCTTTTATGGATGCCATGGTATGGAGTGAGTTGGGTGCCAAATATCCACTGGCAGGTGGTACCTATAATTTTCACCGCATTGCTTTCGGGCCAAAGGGTGGTAAACTGATGAGTTTTCTATTTGTATGGCAAACTTCCATCCAGGCACCCCTGGTCGTTGCTTCAGCATCGATAGGTTTTGCACAATACCTTACTTATATTGTTCCGCTGGATTTTTGGCAACAAAAAATGGTGTCTGGTGGATTAGTGATCCTTGTTTTTTTATTGCTCTACCGGAAGATCGAAACCATCGGTAAGATATCTGTGATCATGGGAAGCATCGTGGTGCTAACCATTGTCTGGATCATCGTCAGTGGAATGATAGGGCAACAACAATCCGTAAAATTAATGCCCACCGGGAATGAATCTTTTTTTACCCTGGCTTTCTGGGCTGCGATCGGACAGGCATCCGTTAAAACCGTTTATGCCTATCTCGGTTATTACAATGTCTGTCATCTCGGCGGGGAGATAAAGAATCCGGGGAAAAATATTCCCCGTAGCATCTTTATTTCGATCATTGGCATTTCCACCTTGTATTTACTAATGAACATCAGTGTAATGGGGGTGATTCCCTGGCAGGTGGTTAAGTCGGATGATAAATATTTAGTGAGCACCTTTATGGAAATAGTATATGGCCAGCAGGCCGGTATCATTGTTACGGTATTGATTCTCTGTATCGCCTTTTCATCTTTATTTGCCGTAGTGCTGGGTTACTCAAGAGTGCCTTATGCTGCCGCCGTGGATGGAAATTTCTTTCAACCCTTTGCCAAATTACATCCCAGCAAAAACTTTCCGTATGTTTCGCTTATCGTTTTATGTGCGGTGGGTTTTGTATTCAGCCTGCTATTCAGGCTGTCCGATGTTATCAGTTCTATCCTGGCCATGCGGATCGTAGTGCAGTTTATGGCGCAAGGGGTGGGAGTCTCATTGCTTCGAAAAAAATTTGGAATCAAAGAACTTCCTTTTAAAATGTGGCTCTTCCCGTTACCGGTTATCATATCACTGGCTATATGGATATTCCTGTTTATTTCAACTGGTTGGTTTGCTGTATGGGGCAGTTTAATTGCCATAGCAGGGATTGTCGTATACTTTATAAAAGACAGGTTGTCAAGAATCCGCCAAGCTTAATCCCGGTCGTTTTTTTCAACATATCCACAACTTGTTCTCTTTTTTGGATATAGCGCCTTGTTCTTCTTAACAATAAATTATTTTTCAATTACATTTGTCGGTAATCAAATCTCAATGAATGAGTAATCCGAAAGGAAAACTGATTGCCATAGGCGGTGCCGAACATAAAGGAGCAGACCTGGAAATGGATGGGCTTCACCGCAATAATCTCAACTTTTTTGAATTGGGTATTCTTCGTCAGGTGGTCGAGCATGCCGGCGGACCCGGCTCCAGGATCGAAGTAATTACCACGGCTTCGATGATCCCTTACGAAGTGGGAGAAAATTACCTGAATGCATTTGGAAAAATTGGCTGCACCAATATCGGTCTGTTGCATATCCGCACCCGGCAGGATGCGATGAATCCCGAATATATCGATCGCATCCGCCACTGCGATGCGGTGATGTTCAGCGGCGGCAACCAATTGCGGCTCAGTGCTACAGATGGTGGAACCGAATTTCTTTCTATTCTGAAACAACGATACAAGGATGAAAATTTCCTCGTAGCCGGAACCAGTGCCGGTGCCATGGCGATGAGCAATACGATGATCTATGAAGGAAATGCTGCCAGGGCCCATTTGAAAGGTGAAGTAAAGATCACCACGGGTCTTGGGTTTTTGAATTCAGTAATTATTGATTCGCATTTTGAAAAAAGGGGTCGCTTTGGCAGACTGGCCCAGGCGGTAGCCGCCAATCCCGGTTGTATTGGAATCGGGTTGGGAGAGGACACTGGTATGCTGGTAACAGAGGGCAATAAAATGGAAGCTATCGGCAGCGGGCTGGTGGTGATCATTGACGGGCATGATATTCTCCATTCCAATATCGCCGATATCCCCGATGGTAATCCCATCAGTATTGAGAACCTGAAAGTCCATTTTTGTGAAAAGGGCAACGGCTACCTTATCAGGGAGAGAAAATATTTATTCGAAACCAGTGATGGGGCCGTAATCAAAAAGCAGGTGAGTGTGGAGTGATGCCAAGTGTCTGACACTTTAAATAGCAACGGAGGTTCTTCATTTAAAATTCATTAACAAAGCAACTTTCTTACAGCAAATAAGCATCTCTTATCCCGGTGCCAGTCGGCAGGCTTTTGTATATTTAACAATCAACACTTCACTATGAAAAGGCTATTATTTATTTCCTCCATTTTATTTATCTCTTTTGCTTTTACTGCGCAAAAAAAAACCAACGTGATATTCTTCGGTGATTCCATTACTGAACTTGGAGTGAAGCCCGGAGGTTATGTGACCCGGGTGGATAGTATGAGCAAGCTGGAAGGGAAAGCGGAGCAATATGATTTTGTGGGGTCCGGTATTAGTGGCAACAAAGTATATGACTTGTTTTTACGATTGGAAGATGATGTGCTAAGCAAATCCCCCGATGTCGTGGTCATTTATGTAGGGGTGAATGATGTCTGGCATAAATCCCTGTTGGGTACCGGTACCGATGCGGATAAGTTTGAGAAATTTTACCTGGCGATACTGAAAAAACTGAAAGATAAAAAAATCAAAGCTATCCTTTGTACACCAGCAGTTGTTGGAGAGAAGACCGATTTTTCCAATTCATTGGACGGGGATTTGAATAAATACAGTAATATCATTCGGGATATGGCTAAAAAGAACAACCTGCCATTGGTGGATCTGCGTAAACAATTCCTGGAATATTATAAAACCAATAACCCTGATAACCAGGAGAAAAATATACTCACTTACGACAGGGTACACCTGAATGCAAAAGGTAACCAGTTTGTAGCCGACCTTATGTGGAAGGCAGTGAAAGAAATAAAGTGACGATTCGTCAATTGAACCCCATTCACCCCTGGTTGAAGAACCGGGTGTTTCCATAGAAATATGCCTTTCAAAGGGTATTGCTGCCCATCATCTCAGTAACTTTAGTGTTAGTACATGCGCTGGCCACTCCATCATACATCCGAGGCCAACTACTGGTTAAAGGTCTTTGCATTGTATGCATTGATGGAAGCCACTATTCAACTGCTTTTTTTTATAGTCCTTAATAATTTTGGAAGCCAGCCGGTCAGTATCATCGAGGTTCACCTGCTCATGTGGTTCTTCCAATGCCTGTTGATATGGCCTATCTGGTGGGTGGCATGGTCGGTTCGGAAAAAAAAGGTCATTGTCCAGGTGTTGGTCAACCTCGGGTTCTATATTATCTACAGTTACCTGTGGTTTGGCCCGGTGCAGGATGCGATCGGGTACCTGTATGACAACCTGCTGGAAATAACAAGACCTGAAAATAAACGCCTGCCGGCAATACTTGACCAGGGAGACCAGTACGCTTACCTGAATTACCAATTGATCAAGCATGCTTTCCGCCTGTTATGGTTTTATTTAGCCGCTTATTTTTATAATTACCGGTTGGCAGAAAAAGAACGGTTGCAGCTAGCCATTGCTAACAAAGAGCTTCAGTTGAAGATGCTGAAATGGCACCTGAATCCTTCTTTTTATTTTAAAACCATCCAGCACCTGCGGAAGGTAGCTGATGATAAACCTGTCAATGCAACAGGCCCCATACTGCAGTTGGCCAAAGTGATGGAGTATGTGATTTACGAAGCCAAGGAAAAACTGATCGCAGTGAAAAAAGAGATACAGTTTCTTAGCAATTATATCCAATTAAAAAACCAGCAGCTTGGTAATTGTTCCAATATTGATATGGAAGTAACGGGCGAGCATGAGAAACTGAAAATCGCACCACTCCTATTGACGGGTATCATTGATAAGATCGTTACAGAACAGCCGGTTGCGGGGAAAGCTGATTTTAGGATGTTGCTGCAGTTTTCAGGGAATGATATGGAGCTTATTGTTACCGCAGATACTAACCCCGGGAATTTAGGCTTTATACCGGATGACGCTATGCAAACAAGATTAAAGGAGCTCTACCCGGAAAAATATATAATGAGTTATTCTGCTGACGAGGGTCAGTTTAAACTTAATATAAAACTGGATGCGGAAAGATGATATCACTATATTGGGCCCTGTCGGCCAGGAAGAAAAGCGCTGGAGTAAAAACTTCTGGAGAAAGGCTTTTCTTATCTACGTACTTATAGAGATATTTATACTTGTCAGCCAGTATATCATTACCCGGAGCAAATGCAGCCAATGCGTATTACCGCCAGCATTTTACCTTGTCAACTGGCTGCAGCATTTACTCTTTACCGGTTTGTTATGGCTTTGCCTAAACCAATTTTATCATCTTACACAATGGAAAGTAGTGGTGCTGAATATTGCGCTGTTCCTGGTGCATTATTTTTTATGGATCAGTTTCCTGTATGGGATTTTTCATTCGGCGCAGGACTGGCTGGTACGGGAAGCAACTCCATCCCGTTCTTTTGCTTCCTTTATTTATAGGTCCTGGACTGATATCGGTAAGTATGTTTTAAAACTTTCCGCCTTCTATGCTCTTAAGTTCTATTATGAATACCAAAAAGCCGAGCGCCAGCGGATTCAATTGGCGGTGATCAATAAGGACATACAGCTGAACCTGCTAAAGCAGCAGCTAAGCCCGCATTTTTATTTTAATACCCTCAATAACCTGTACGGTCTGGCCCGGGGCAATAGTGAAAAACTATCTGTCGCTTTACACCAGTTGTCCAATATTATGCAGTATGTGATCGTCGATTGTAACCAACCCAAAGTATTGCTAAGCCAGGAATTGAGCTTTTTACAAAGCTATATCGCCCTAGAAAAATTACGTTATGAGCAGGATACGGTGATCGAGATGAAAGTGGAAGGTGATCACAACAGGCAAACCATATTGCCCCTGTTGCTGATCCAGTTTGTGGAAAATGCGTTCAAACATGGGATGAAGGAGAAGTCTGATAAGAACTGGATGAAGGTAATCCTGCAGGTTCAAAGAAACGAGCTTCTGTTCCGTGTAGACAACAGCTATTATGAAACAACTACTCCTGAAGGGATCGGTATCAATAGCGTCAAACATATCCTGAACCTGCAATACGAAGGGAAATACGATATGCAGCTACGGCATGAAAACAACCACTTTTCAGTAACTTTAAAACTGAATTTATCATGAAAAAGATAAGCTGTGCAGTAATAGACGACGAGCCTATCGCCCGGGATATCCTGCAAGATTTTATCGGGCAGGAAGAGCGGCTTTTATTACAGGGTAATTACAAAAATGCCCGCGCGGCCCTGAGGGGGACCACTACAGACCCCTTACCGCTGGTATCCCTTGCTATTAATATGCCTGGTCTCACCGGTTTCCAATTTTTAAAATCAATGACCAACCCGCCGCCGGTTATTTTTACTACCGCTTACCGCGAACATGCGATGGAAGGTTTTGACGCCAATGCCATCGATTATTTATTGAAGCCCATTGCAATAGAGCGGTTTTTACTCGCCGTAAACAAAGCATGGAAATTCTTACGTCCAGGGCCTGCTGAAACAATAACCGCTTTGCCGGTATGGGAGAATGAAGATTTCTTTTTTGTAAAAGCGGATGGCGGTCTTGTAAAAATTTTCTTTCATGATATCTTATTTATCGAAGCATTAAAGGAATATGTAAAGATCGTTACGAAAGATAAAGCTGTGATCACTTACCATACTATTTCGGGGTTGGAAGAAAAATTGCCTCCTGGAAAATTTTATCGTATCCATCGTTCTTTCATCGTTAATATACTCTCCATCAACAGCATTGAAGGCTTTACGGTAAAAATTGGTAAGATGGAACTCCCCATCAGTCGGAATGAACGGGATGCTTTTGTTACGCTGGTCTCCAGTGGTAAAATCATTTCTAAGTAATCCGGTTTCGTTGAAAAAATGTAACGGTTCGTAGAAAAACCGGCAAGCCCATCCCACTTGTTGAATTCTTTTTTCATCCTGTTGAAAGCACCCGGTTCCTTTTTCCCTTTACCATAGTTTTATAAGGAATTCTGAAAGTGGCAACCGGCTATTTAATCATCTAACACTTATTTATCATGAAAACACTTTTTGCAATTCCCCTGTTGCTGGTACTGGCAACCCTTGCTTTTTCACCCGAAAACAGCAGTGACAAGAATGCTACTTTAAAACCAGCCACACCCGCTATTGAAGTTATAGAAGTAAAACCGGGAGATGCGGCTAATAACCTGTATTATCTTGTCTGCGCCGCTCGAACAGCGAATGACAATCCATCAGGTCAGTTTTCCGCAAGTTTTAAAATAAAGAGTAAGGAATCGAAACCGGTTACATTGACCAATATTACCTATAGTTATTCCAGTAACGGACAAACGGTGTTGAAAATTATGGTATTGGATATTGATGACCTTAGTAAGAAAAAAATTATCATCCCTGCTAACGGGTCTTTTTCCTGGCAAAACAGCAGGGATTACCACGAAATTGATAATGCGATCTTACTGGAAAGCCCGCTTCCTTCTTCTATCAGTATCCGGCTCAGTTTCGAAGGATATGCTGACCCCTTTATCATCACACGGTCGCTGAAAAGTTATAGCAACCAGGAAGCGGGTGGTGCTTATTCTTTTCCTGGAAAGGAATCGGATTTGCGGATCAATGAATACTGGTATTCCTATGGAGGTCATGGTGGTGGTTCACAATTTTATGCCTATGATTTTAAAGCCATTGGTTGGGATAGCAATAAAAAAGAATGGCGAGGTACTTTTCCTGGCAAAGATGGGACCGAAAACAATCATTATATGGCGTATGGTAAAGCGATCATTGCCATAGCTGATGGCAAAGTGGTTGACTTTAAAGATGGCGTAGCGGAAAACAAAGGAAATGGTGGCGGAGGCGGTGGCGGCGGTAATTGGTTTAAGATCAATAATGGGAAGGAAACGATCTGTTATTTTCATATGCAGCCGGGGTCGCTTTCAAAGAGCCTGATGAAGAAAGGAGCAATTGTAAAAAAGGGTGATAAAATAGGCTTACTCGGTAATTCAGGAAATTCTAGTGAACCACATGGCCATGTACAGGCTCTGGATGATCCGGATGCTGACGGAGATGGTGATACAAGACCTTTGAACTTTTCCAATATCTATATAATTGATAAAAATAAACTGGTGTCACCTGATCCCAACGCTGCCTGGGAAAAAGTAGTGAAACAGGGACTGCCATTCCAGGAAGGACGCCGCTGTATGATCTGGCCTTCTGCCAAAAAGCCCTGCTGGTATCCTTCTGGTAAAAGTGAGATCGCTAAGCATGGCATCGCAGAAGTTAATTACCAGGCGGAGTTCAATAAGGTATGGGGATGTGGTTATTATCCGGTATGGGTGGATGCATACGTTGTGGAGGGGAAAACCTATTTCAATACCATCTTCCGGTATAATACAAATAACTATGATGTGGTGGTACGGCATGATATGACCAAAGAGAGTTATCAATCCGAATATGATGAATGGGTCAAGAATAAAGGATACCGCTTGCAGCAGGTGGATAATTATAACGATGCCGGCAAATTAAAATTGGCAGCCATCTTTAATAAAAAGCCTGGCACGGCACAGGCACAACCTGCCTATCATGCTCAAACACCGGAACAGCATCAAACCTTATTCGAAAAATATACAGGGGAAGGATATGTTCCGGTCAACGTTTCCGTAACATCAGTTGGAGGTAAGCGATACTATGCTGCTTTTTATGAAAAGCGAAGCGTGGGTGGTGCTGTACTCAAAAGTTTTTTGAGCCAGGACGAATACCAGCAACAGTTTGATAATATGGATAAGAAGAAATGGGAGCAAGTCTATATCAATGCCTATCATCATGAAGGGCAAACAAGGTTCTCCGTGATCTGGTATAAGAAATCTGGCTTTAACCAATACACTGCTACCCGTAAATCAACCAGCCATAGTTACCAGCACAAATGGGAAGCGAATACTGGCAATGGGCTATTGACCCGTTGTGTAACAGGATACGAGGAAGGCGGTAAACACTGGTTTGCGGCACATTGGGCAAAATAATTATTACCCATTAAAATAAATAAACATGAAAAGATTAATCTTCACACTGATGGCTGCCACCATGTTGTACACATCGGTTGGTCTCTATGCTCAGTCATCAACAACTAAAGTAGCAGTATCAGAATCTCCAACACCTCAAAATGTATTGAAGTGGACAAAGGAAGTGTTGCCCAAAATGGAAAGGCTGGTTCCAAAGCTGGAAAAAATAAAAGCAGATAATGCAGGTAAACCAGCAAATCTTGATGGAATTGGTTACTTAGTGGCTGTAAATCATTTAAAGGAAATTAATGCAAGGGGAACAAGGCTGAAGGCGGCAGAAGCAAAAAGATATTATGACCTGATTGCTGCAACTGTTAACAAGTTTTACATTGAATGCAAATCACAAAACGGGAAGGTTTGCTGTATGGATTGTATTAATCACGGAATACTAGGCATTTGGTGTTTAGCCAATTGCTTTGTAGCAAGATTTCCGGGTGATTGATGGATGAATTATAAGTAACTCATATTTTTGAAAGCTATCATTAAAAGGCAGTATGTAAGCACTGTCTTTTAATGATATTTAAAATTTCTCTCTATGAAAAACTTTTACATGCTCCTGCTGATATTGCTTTCTTACAGTAATACTATAAATGCTGTGACAAGGTATGTAACACCGACAGGCAACGGATTGATGAACGGCACCAATTGGGCTAACGCCTTTCCGGGTACATCGCTACAAACTGCTATCAATGCGTCCGCACCGGGTGATGAAGTGTGGGTGATGACAGGAGCATATTTTACTACCAACATTAATAACAGGAATATTTATTTTAGTATGCAAAATGGGGTAGCCATTTATGGTAGCTTTGCCGGAACAGAAACTTCACTTGCACAAAGAAATATTTCCTGCGGCTTTACATCGGTACTTAGTGCAGAAATTGGCGTGGCAGGTATTGCAGACAACAGCTATCATGTCTTTAATAACAGCAGCTTAAATAATACTGCAGTTTTAGATGGCTTTTCCATCAGAGATGCGAATGCAAATTTTGATTTTTTGGGTAATGATAACCGCAGCCTTGGTGGCGGCATGCTGAACAATGCGGCGAATGGTGGTATTTGTACGCCAACGATACGGAATTGTTT
>JAWXCO010000209.1:0-20832 GCA_034408705.1 Bacteroidota bacterium | reverse complement strand
TGCCCGGATATTATATAATAAGGGCCTTTACCTGCAAAGCCTGAAAGCACTCGAACGGTTAAAGGAAACTACCAAAGCCTACCATCAGCTTACTTTTTTACAACAGGCTTTATTTTTTGAAAAGAAGATCGAAACATTATTCATTACCCGGAGTATGCAGGACCGGGCCGATAAATTATCAGCTGAATCGGCTGCGGTAAGTGAGCAACTGGTCCTCGTGAACCAATTGTCGAATCTTGCCTTGCAACTATACAGCTGGTATATCAGGAACGGGCTGGCCCGGAATGAAAAGGACATCAATAATATCCGCACTTATTTTGAAAAACATTTTCCAACTGAGGCAGTAAAAGCCAAAGGTTTTTATGAACGTCTTTATCTGTATCAAAGCTATGTTTGGTATGCGTTTATCCGGCAGGACTTTCTACAGTATTACCGCTATTCTCAAAAATGGGTGGATATTTTTTCAGATTATCCCGGTCTGCTCAAAGTGGAAACGGCCAGTTATATTAAAGGCATGCACAACCTGATGGGGGCGCACTTTAATTTGATGAACCAGGAAAAACTGGCTGCCTGTATCAAACAATTCGAGCTTTTTACGAAACAAAAACACCTGGAAGAAAACGAGAATGACCGGATACTGGCCTACCAGTATTTATATGCGGCCCGTATCAATCTCTATTTTTTGCAGGGCACATTTACCAAGGGGCTGCGGATGGTGCCTTTCCTGGAAGAGATGCTCAAAGAGTATCATCTTTACCTTGATACACACCGGGTGCTGGTATTTTATTACAAGATCGCCTGTTTGTATTTTGGAAGCGGTAATAATGAAAAAGCCATTGATTATCTGAACAGGATTATTAACCAGAAGGGTGATCTGCGGACCGACCTGCAATGCTATGCCCGCTTGCTGCACCTGATCGCTCATTATGAGTTGGGTAATTTCGACCTGCTCGAATACCTCATTAAATCGGTCTACCGCTATATGGCGAAGATGGAAAGCCTTAGTAAGGTAGAAGAAGAGATGTTTTCCTTTCTCCGCCGTTCCTTTTCTGTTGGTGCCCATGCGCTAAAGCCTGAGTTTGAGAAACTATTGGCCAAGCTGAAGAAATATGAAGGCAATTCTCTTGAGAGCCGCGCCTTTGTTTACCTTGATGTGATCTCCTGGCTGGAAAGCAAGATCAGCGGGGTGAATGTGCAGGATGTGATCAGGGAAAAATTTTTGTTGGGGAAAAGGGGGAAGTAAACCCTGAGCCTCTCTAAGGGTTATTTATCCAACTTCAGTACTACTATAACCGTCAGAGAAGTTTATACTGCGGTGTGAAAGGGAATACTAATCAGGGTTCTGTAATTCTAATGAAAATATTGCCAGCGGTGAAATAGTAAAACTGCAAAATTGACAAACTTTCTGCTAATAACTAAAACTTTTTGCATCCCTCAATTCTTAAAGTTTCAACTAAAGTTGATTTCACAGCATTATTTTTCCCAACAGTAATCGAAAGAGTTTTGAACTCAATTTCATGTTGATTGTAACATCTGTAATTTTCTATAGTAATTTTTTCAAGCATTTTAAATTTTGTCTCTTATCGACTCCATCAACATCCCCAAAAAGCCATCACCTTTCCATAATCCAATTCATCATACTCCAATCCCGAATTTTACACCCAACCGTTTATGTTTGATAAAGGAATCCAGGTAAATATTTTCCCCTTTGATCCTGGATGAGAAAACAACTGATATTGATTTATAACAGCTGAAATTTTCAATTCCTGCCTCGCCGCCAGGCAGACTGCGTTAGCTGACTTTTAATGTTTCAAAGTGTTCTAGCAGGGATTTGTCAAAACTGGCTTTATATTTTTCCAGTAAGGGGGTTGGCAATATTTGGAGTGAAAAGGCTATCATTAATCAGTAAAGCCAAATTTACTCTATTCAAAGGGTAACCTTTAAATGTCAGATGTTCGTGGATAAAGACTCAGAATCCCGAACTACGAACTCCTGACTTTCCCTTACATTTGCACAATTTGTTTTTAATCACCCCTCTCTCACCGGAGGGGCTAAAAAAGAAAAATGCCTGATAAATCAATCCCCGCCGTTTTATTATTAGCTGATGGAACCATAGCTCATGGAAAAGCCTTTGGTGCTATTGGTACCACTACCGGAGAAATATGTTTTAATACCGGAATGACCGGCTACCAGGAAGTGTTTACTGACCCCAGTTATTTTGGGCAGATCCTGATCATGAACAGTGCGCATATCGGTAACTATGGAGTGAAGGAAGCGGATGTAGAATCAAACAGTGTAAAAATAAACGGGCTGATCGGCAGGAACCTCGAAGACCAGTATTCAAGGAAACTGGCGAATGGATCATTGAATGAATATTTAAAAGCCAATAAGATCGTTTCCATTGAAGGTGTGGACACCCGCACCCTGGTGGCCCACGTTCGTACAAAGGGAGCCATGAACTGTATCATTTCTTCAGCAACTACCGATATTGAGGAATTAAAAAAGCAATTGGCAGCAACACCCAATATGGATGGGCTGGAACTGGCCTCTAAAGTAAGTACCACCGAAGCTTATGAAGTAGGCGATAAGAATTCCGCTATCCGAATTGCAGTGATGGATTATGGAGTAAAAAGAAATATCCTGGCTTGCATGGTGGAAAGAGGTGCCTATGTAAAAGTGTTCCCGGCCAAAACAAAACTCGAAGAAGTAAAGCAATTTCAGCCGCATGGGTATTTTATATCCAATGGCCCCGGCGACCCGGCCCCCATGGATTATGCCATCTCTACGCTGAAGCAAATATTGAAAGAAGAAAAACCTGTTTTCGGCATTTGCCTTGGACACCAGTTACTGGCCCTGGCCAATGACATTCCCACTTTTAAAATGCACCATGGTCACCGTGGATTAAACCACCCCGTAAAAAATATAATCTCTGGCAGATCGGAGATCACGACCCAGAACCACGGTTTTGGTGTGGATCCGGAAGCGGTTCGGAATGCCGGCCATATCGAGATCACCCATGTCAACCTGAACGATCAGTCTATCGAGGGTATCCGGGTAAAAGGAAAGCCTGCCTTCTCGGTGCAGTATCACCCGGAAGCTACACCCGGACCGCACGACAGCCGGTATCTTTTTGACGAATTTATCAGTCTGATACAGAAAAATATTAATTGATACAATGTCCTGTTCCCGGGCTGCTTTACGGGTTGTTACTTAGTGGTCTAAATAGGAATGTACGTTTAAGTTATTTTCAGTGTGGGTGATCGGTGGTATGCTGATGGCCTTCACAACCATAACAGATTCTGTAGAGAACCCTGAAAATGTAAAAGAACTATCGGGCTACCAGCTCCGGGAGAAAGAATTTTTGGTGAGTGATTATAATCTTTGGGTAAACACTAACGAAGATGCTTTTAACAAGACATTTATTGCAGATAGCGATGGAGTGGCCCGTCCCCGGTTTGATGAAGATTGGGTGCTGGCAGCAAAAGTCGAAACACAATCGCACTTTTATAGCGTTAAGTTTAAGAAAGTTGTCGGGGAAGGTAATGCGCTGCATGTTTATTTTGGTGTGCAGAAACCAGGAAAGGGTTATGCGGTTAAGCCCGTATCCATCGTAATGGCCCCGAAGAATCGGGAGATACGAAAAGTGAATTTTTACCATGATAATATGCTCGTCAGGTCCGTCCCCATCGGTCTGGTCTATTAATACCGATAGAGCATCCGTAATAACTTGTCCTGTACTTTAGTCGGTAGCCTAATAGAAATTGGCCTAAACGGCTGCTACATCGGCATTATACCGGAATCCGTCGGACTATTTTAAAATCCATTTGGTATAAGAAATAAACAAAAGCTGCCTGATTTCGGCAGCTTTTGTATTTGAATTATATTCGGGCTATGAAGCCGGCATCATTAATTTAAACAGTAAACACGAGGGGAATGTTTATCTTAATCATTAAAAGCTCCAGCTGACTTCTTAAAACAAAAATAAAAAGATGAAAATTGCCATCATCAACGGTCCCAATCTCAACCTGCTCGGTAAAAGGGAGACGGATATTTATGGAAATATACCGTTTGAGAAATTCCTTGAATCAGTTAAAGAGAAATATGCCAACATAGAGATCAGTTATTTTCAAAGTAATGTAGAAGGAGAACTGATTAATGAACTGCAGCGGGTCGGATTTGAATATGATGGAATTGTTTTCAATCCAGCTGGTTACACGCATACTTCGGTGGCCATTGGGGATGCTATTGCGGCTATTAAAACGCCGGTGGTAGAAGTACATATTTCTAATGTACATGCAAGAGAAGACTTCCGTAAACTATCACATGTTAGTGCAAAAGCGGCGGGCAGTATTTTCGGGTTGGGTCTGAAAGGATATGAATTGGCTATTGAATGGTTACGCTCCCGCTAATTTTACTGATTCTTATCAATTCGTCTCTTAAGCTTAATCATTTATTACAATCTAATTAGCAATAGTTTTGCGCCATGAGATTACCTGTTGAATTTAAAAGTGCGGAAGAAGCACTTTCCGTTATCAATTCAAGTAACCGTGTATTTGTACAAGGTAGTGCCCAAACGCCATTATATTTATTGAGAGAACTGGGAAAAAGAGCGGCTGATCTTCGGGATGTGGAGCTCACTTTTATTACCGTTCAGGGAGATATTGAACTGGATAAACCACAATATGCAGATTCATTTCATATCAACTGTATGTTTGTATCTGAATCAGTCCGTAAGGCGGTGAATGAAGGAAGGGCTGATTTTATTCCGGTATTTCTGAGCGATATACCGGATTTATTCCGCAAACAGATGCATATTGATGTAGCGATGGTACAGGTGTCTCCGCCGGATGTACATGGCTATTGTTCATTGGGCGTATCGGTTGACATTGCCCGAAGCGCTGTTAATACCGCTACACACATCATTGCACAGGTAAATCCCCGGGTGCCCCGTACACATGGTGACAGCCTTATTCATACCAAACGGTTTACCTCGATGGTTTACCAGGAAGAAGAATTACCGGAAGTTGATTACGGTGCAAAAGTAGGTCCTAACGAACTGAAGATCGGTAAACTGATAGCCGGAATGATTGAAGACGGCAGTACGCTCCAGATGGGTATTGGTACTATTCCCGATGCCGTATTAAAGTCACTGACCAATCATAAGAACCTTGGTGTACACAGCGAGATGTGCAGCGATGGCATTATTGATTTATTTGATAATGATATCATCAATAATTCACAAAAAAGAATTCATCCTAATAAGATAGTTACCGGGTTTGCTATAGGAACCCGGCGTTTGTATGATTATGTGGATGATAACCCCGGCTTTGCTTTTTTAGATATTGATTACGTAAATGATCCGCATGTTATCCGCCGAAATCCGAAAGTGGTGGCCATTAACAGTGCTATCGAGGTGGACATTACGGGGCAGGTGTGTGCAGATTCTATTGGCGCTGTGCAATACAGTGGTATTGGCGGGCAAATGGATTTTATGCGGGGCGCAGCATTAAGCGAAGGGGGAAAACCGATCATCGCTTTAACCAGCCGCACGGCAAAAGGAATAAACCGCATTGTACCATTTTTAAAACCGGGAGCCGGAGTAGTAACCACCCGCGGGCATATTCATTATGTAGTTACTGAA
Source organism: Bacteroidota bacterium (assembly GCA_034408705.1). Classification (GTDB taxonomy): domain Bacteria; phylum Bacteroidota; class Bacteroidia; order Chitinophagales; family Chitinophagaceae; genus JJ008. The sequence continues at coordinate 15,191 of JAWXCO010000209.1, read as the reverse complement.
TATGGAATTGCCTATTTATTTGGACAAAACCTTCGCCAAAGGGCCAAGGCATTGATAGAAATTGCACACCCCGATGACAGAGAGATGCTGGAGGAAGCCTGTGTGGAAAGGTTCCGCTTTTTTTAGCAGTTTGCTTCAACTGATGTATAAAATTTTCGAAGCAGGAAATCTGATAATGTCAGGCTACCTTTATCATAACCATAAACCAATTGTTATGAAGAAAATACTTCTGATTCTGTCTGTGTTTTTCTCTCAATTATCTTTTTCCCAGCAGCCCGTCATGACGCCGGTTCAAATTGCTCAACGTAATAAACCCGGCACTGTCATGATACAGGCTACCTATAAAGGAACTGTGAGTGCTATTGCCCCTGAAATTGACGAGTCAGCTCTTAATAACCTGGCCTTACAGGTAAAACAGGAATTGACAGATGCTGGAAAATTTACCGAAACTTTATTCTGGAATACTTACCTGCTCACTTTTGCTAAAAATATTGATCAGTACATGATGCAGGGTACTGAACGGGTATCGAAAGAACTAAATACCACCATGATGGGGTCGGGTTTTATTATTACCCCTGACGGCTATGTGATGACCAATGCCCATGTGGTGGATGAGAATGATGCCGACACCAAGCACGGTTTTGCAGAACAGGCTTTCAACGAAATTTTGCGTGATGATATCAAGACTCTGGAAGATGCAATGAACCGCAAGATGAGTGATGAAGAAGCGTATGCATTAAAAGAAGCTTATTCCTGGTATTATTCACAAACGATGGAAGTAGGGAAGATCAAAAAGAATTTCAGCGTTGTATTGGGTATTACCGGCGACAAGGGCAAGATCGTTCCCCTGGAAATACCGGCAAAAATCGTTATCCAGGGAAAGCCGATCCCCGGTAAAGATGTGGCGATTCTGAAATTACAGGAGGATCATGTTTATCCCACGATCCGGATCGGAGATGATAAAGCAATGCGGGTAGGCGATGCTGTATTTGTGTTGGGCTATCCGGCAGTGGCCACTTTCAATCCTGTACTTTCTGCGGAAACCGTATCGGAAGCTACGCTGACCAGAGGCCTTGTCAGCGCCAAGAAAAATATGAAGGATGGCTGGGAAGTTTTACAGATCGATGCGGCTATTACACATGGTAATAGCGGAGGACCGGTATTGAATGAACAGGGCGAAGTGATCGGGCTGGCTACATTTGTAAGTGTAGATGAACAACGCAAACAGGAAGTGCAGGGGATGAATTTTATTGTGCCCAGCACCATTGCCCAGGAATTTATCAGTGATGCCGATATTAAACCGGAAATGAGTGATATATCACTGGCTTATGAAGACGCGATGGATTTGTTTGACAAAGCCCGGTATAAAAAAGCATTGGTAAAGTTCAGGGAGGTGAAGGAAATGAATCCTTCTTTTCCTTTCATTGATACCTATGTAAGCCAGACCCAAAAGAACATTGATAAAGGTCTGGATAAAGAGCCAATGGATATGACGATGTATTACTATATCGGTGGTGGGGCGCTGTTGCTGATATTGATTTTGTTTTTGGTGTTCAGGGGGAAGAAAAAGAAATAATAACTTATTTGTCCGGGTTATTTAAACGCAGTGAATTATAGTATTTACTGAGGATTATCTAATTGTGTGAAATCCCAAATCAGGAAAAAGTACATCCCATTATCAAATACAATTTTCCAACCGAGATTTAATCTTTCCATTAACAGGGTACTGTTCGTAAAAATTCCACTGAAAATAGCATTATATTTTTCTCTGTTGATATAAATCAACATCACCAGCGTTGCCCGGCTAAGACCATCATCTTTGAATTCAGGATTAAATAGCTCCGCAAAGCGGGGTGCCAGCCGGGTTTCATTTTCCAGGTATTCATCTTCGGTTAGAACAGAGATGCATTTCAGATGGTCTTTTAGCCCCTGCGTTTCAGAACAGGTGTCGATGAGCATGTACCCAATTAATTCCTCTCCGTTTTCTACGATCACACATTCTCCACGGATAATGATATGCTCAAAGTCTGAGCTGGAAAAGGGGTCGTTATTTATATTGAATAGAAATAAATCATCATCTTCTCTTTTTTCATACTGGTGAAAAAATTTCTGTAGTGCAAGTATTGACGGGATATGTTTGGGCTGTGCAATACGTACGATTAATCCATTGTGTTCATGCTGTAGTTCTTCCATTTGAATTAAATCTACGGGTTGTAAATTACTTTAGAGAGAAAAAATCATTGGCGCATTTCACTTATCTATGGAAACGAACCCTGTTCAACCCGTATTCCTCGAAAAAAGATCCCCCGGCTTTTACGAATTCCGGGGGATCCTGTTATTATTCCGGTCCGATGATTTTGCCATTGGCCGAATGGTTGCCAATGCGAACCCGGTAGAATAATACTGCCTCTTTCATATTCGTGAAGGTTACTGTATTTGATTTTCCTTTAAAGAGCTGAACGTTTCTTGTCGTTACCATTCTTCCATCTGCTGATAATAATTGAATGGAAACCATGCCTGTTTCCGGTGACTCGATCTGCAGGGTGAAATTACCCTGGTGAGGATTCGGGAAAGCTATAGCTTTCAGCTTCTCTGAATCTGTGTCCACCGTCCTGCTCTTTTCTGTATAATCTGGTTCCACGGATTTAGCTGCCATAGCTATGGAAACAGCAAGTTGGTAGCAGCTATACGATAGTCCGCCTGTAACACTAATATAATACGTTGTATTTCCTGATAAACTATACGACTTTGATACAGGCGTTATACTTCCCGGTACCGGCACCAGTGCCGGGGTATTGTTACCGGCCACATACATATTAAAGGTAAAATTTGCAGCAGAATTAGGGTTAAATACTAAAGTATAAATGGCATTGGCAGACGGAGTAGTAAACTTGAACCAGTCTGCAACATCTGTGGCTATGGCAAGCCGGGCTGAGATCGTTGATGCAAAGAGGATCGATTTTGCCTGGTTCTTGCTATTATTACTTTCATACTGGTCACTACCATTGTCTGTGATAGTTACTGCTGCTGATTTTGTACAGCCATTCGCATCTTTTACCCAAACCGTATACGAGCCGGCTGAAACTCCGGTGAAAATACCCGAAGTCTGGTAAATTGTTCCATTCATACTATACAGATATTGGTTTGGTCCGGGATAGGGGGTTCCGCCGGAACCTGTTGCTGTAATTGTACCCAGGTTACAGTCCGTAACGTTCACTTTAGTTGCCGACAGGTTTATTGTCGTCGCAGGTTGTGTAATAGTAAAGTTCCTGGAGACTGTACAACCACTGCCTATATCAGTTATGGTAACGTTATAATTACCTGTCCCCAGGTTGGTCCTGTCTTCTGTAGTTGCATTATTGTTCCACAGGTAGGTGAATCCGCTTCCTGTACCGCCGCTGACAGTAAGGTTGATCGAACCATTAGCCTGGCCTTTGCAGAGGATATGAGTAACAACTGTGACAACAACAATTTCCGGATAAGCGGTTACTACAGCATTCAATAAAGCTGTGCAGCCCTTCTTATCAGTTACGGTCAGGTTATAGCTTCCTGTGGCGAGGTTATTTATATTCAGTTGTGAAGAGCTGAAACCTCCAGTACCGCTCCAGTTGTAACTGTAGGATGGCGAGCCTCCCGATACCGACACGTTTATTGAACCGGTGCTGAGTGCAAAGCAGGTGCTATTCACCGTGCCAAGGCTGGCAACCAGTTCAGTTGGCTGCGTTACCATTTTTGTAACAAACCCAGTGCATCCATTGGCATCCACCACTGTAATGGTATAAATGCCCGCTACCAGCGTATTGAACGTATAGGGTAGTGTCACATTGTTTACAAAATTTATACCATCAATACTTAGGCTAAAGGGTGAAGTGCCATTTGCATTGGTAACTATGATACTGCCATTATTCGCATTGAAGCAACTTACATGTATAACTGAGGCTGAAGGATTGAAAGCTTCGCCAATAACAAGGTCAATACTGGTAATAGCTGTACAGCCGTTTTCATCGGTTATCGTAACGGAGTAGGACCCGGCAGGTACATTGCTGATGGTTGAACTGCTAAAGCCATTACTCCATTCGTATATGTAACTTCCTGTGCCACCCAATGCAGTTGCTGTAGCGATGTTAGAACAGGCTGTAGAGTTATTGATAATGGAGGGTACTAACTGGTTGGGGTGCGTTACCTCGTAGGTGGTATTGGCGGTACAGCCATTGGCATCGGTCACTGTTACATTGTAAACCCCTGCAGCAAGGCCTGTAATGGTTTCTGTTGTTTCACCATTGCTCCACATGTAGCTGTAAGGTATTGTGCCTCCGCCAGCTGTTACCGTTGCAGAACCTTCGGATACACCATAACAAAGATTATTTGTGCCGTCAGCCGATGCGGTTAATAGCTCAGGCTCATTTATTTCGACTTCCAGTTGTGCAGATACAGATCCATTTGCATCGGTAACGAGCAGGTAATAAGTGCCCGGTTCAAGATTACTTAAATCTTCATCAGTTGATGAGAACAATGGGTCCTGGTCTTTTGTCCAAGCATAGGTAAATGGACCTACACCTCCGGTTACAGTAACATTGATTGTCCCGTTGTCAGTACCGAAGCAGGTAATATCTGTTTTAGCATCTAATGCAATTACAGGTAAAATCCCATTACAAACATCTGGCATTGGCTGGAAGCCTACCGTTGGAATTTCACTATCTGTTCCATTAGTTAGCCAGGGTGTATAGTTTACGGTTGATGGTTTTACTTTAGTTAGTACAGCCTGGGCTGAAGTACCGCCATACCAGTTGCAGGTTGCATTTACCGTTTGGCTTATTGTTCCGTTATTGATAGAAATGGAATCACCGGTGAAGGAGTTGTTATTAATATTGACAGTAACTCCGGAAGTAAGTTGACCGTAACCAACATACGATGTTTGTCCAGTACTGTTTGGATCATAAAATCCAATTGAATTTTTAAAACCACTAATTGAATTGTTCTCAACAGTAAAAATAGCATTAGAAGGAATGGGGCCATAAAAATCAGCATCCGTATTAATATAAACACCCGTTGGTACTGGAGGTAATGTTCCAGACAAATTTGATCTTGTATTAATTGCTGAAAAATTTAATTCATTGCTAGAAATACTCGTATTTCTATGACTACCTGAAATTAAAATTGCCGGATGCGCACCAACAGAAGACGTGGTATAATCGCCATAAATATGAATTTTATTATTCCATACTGTAACACTTCCATTAACTACTCCGACACGAAACTCTAAGTGAATCATACCAGCTAAACCAGTATAGTTTTCCACTCCGTGATTAATAATATTATTGGCAATATTTATGCTGTCTACTCCCATAGTTGAACTTTCTCTGATTAATATCGGCTGAGTCGCCCTGGTATTATTAATCTCATTTCCCAGCACATTAATGTTTTTTGTTAAAATTGTACCTGGGAAAAATTGTATACCTCTGCCCACACTATCCAATTTATTATTTAGCACATCTATATTAGAACAGCTGTTGAATCGGAAAGAGAAATTCAAATTTTTAAAATGATTTGCTTCAAATAAAGAGCTGTCAATTAATGTAGAAGTTGAAGTGGAGATTGCTGTTGATCTTCTTATTAAACTTCCCGTTTCAATAAAAACATTATTTGAAATGACACATTTTTTAATTAAAGACAATAAAGTAGCGCCGAAAGAACCATCAATCCTTTGAAACCGATTGTCTGAAATAATAATGTCCTTGCTTGCGATTGGATTAGAAGATGCCCCTGAAAATGAAATTGTATTTGATGATGAAACAACATTAAAAAGATTTTTTATTAGGGTAATATTACTCCTGTTTTGTCCTGAAAAACCAATAGCAGTAGTCGAAGGAAAAAACCGCATACCCAAAATTGAAATATTATCAGAACCAATTGTAATGGTAGAACCGGTAATTCTTGATTCTTCATTTCTGGTTAAGTTCATTTGATATTTATCCGAATTATCATTAGGAGAAATATTATAATTCGTGCCTAGAATGGTAATCGCTTTTCCAATCGTAAAGTTGGGAGTTAAATAAGTACCGGCATCTACAAAAATGGTATCACCTGATTGTGCAATACTAACTGCAAAATCTAATGTAGCTAGTGGCGCTGATGGTGTACCAGCGTTATTATTATTGCCAATAGCAGTTGTATAAATATCTCCACTCATGCTATTGTCATTCACATAAAGTTTTCTTTCACTACCATAAGTGAATACAGGTCCTGAAACCCATTTCCATAAATCATTCATAACATTACCGGTATTCGGAGACAAGCCACTAGCAAATCCTCCCAATCCTCCATATATATATGAACTATTGCCTGAAGCGGCAGCAGTGGCCTGCCATCTTAATGATGGAAGATTGTTATGATTAGCTATTCCCTGCAATCCATAGTTGGCCGGTGTATTACCTAGGTTGCCCCTTCCTTTAATGTATCGCCAGTTATTGGTAGCAGGATTATATTCCCACAGATCATTATACTCCGGACCGAAAGGTGCCACTGAAAAGATACATCTTACCTGAAAGAGCCCAACCCGTTGCATGATATCTTGCAATAGGATAGTTTGCCGGGTCTTCAATTCCATATGAACCGGCAACACCTGAATTTCCACCGGTACTTAAGCCCTTCTTCCATGTCCATTGATTAGTTGCAAAATCATATTCCCAAGTATCATTCAAATTCTGGAATCCTCCTGAAGATGCATATCCTCTGCCGCCAAATAAATAAGCTTTTAATCCAATCGTATGCAATTGAGCTGTTTCTCTACTACCAGGAATATTTGTTGGTGCAGCTACATTAATAGTTCCATAAACTCCAAAACTATTTATGGCATCATTGCCGCTTAACCAAGTCCAATTATTCGTTGCCGGATCGTACTCCCATAGATCATTTAATTCCCCGCTTGTTGCGTTACTGTTATATCCATTACCTGAAAACAAATACAGTTTATTATTGTAAGTAAATGCGGAGCCTTGCCATCTTGCTCCGGGTGTGTTTGCAGGTGCAGCCACAGTTTTAGTGCCGTAAATACCACTTTGGTTTTGTGTGTTAGAGCCTTTCAACCATGTCCAGTTGTTAGTAGTAAGATCATATTCCCATAGATCATTATAGTTAGCTCCAATAGTACCGCCAAACATATAGATCTTGTTTCCGATATTCCACATCATTGCATTGGTGCGGAATGGTGGTTCATTGGTTGCTGATGCTACACCTATTGTTCCATAACTTCCGGCAGAGTTGTTTGTGCTTGAACCTTTCAACCATTTCCAGTTATTAGTAGTGGGATCATATTCCCATAGATCATTTGATATACCTCCGTTTGGATAAGTGTTACTTCCTGAGCCACCGAAGAGATAAAACTTTCCATTGGCACCGACACTTGAAGCGGCATTTTTTGTACCCGGTTGATTAGTAGATGCCGCAATTCCCTTTGTACCATATGCCGCATAATATTGTTTGCCGCTGTAACCTTTCATCCATGTCCAGTTATTTGTTGCAGTATTGAATTTCCGTAAATCATTCTGGCTTTCATCACTTACTGAGCTAATTCCGTTGTAACCACGACCACCAAAGAGATATAAGTTATTATTAATGGTACTAAGTTTCACATCATACCTGGCCCCGGGAAATGTTGCCCCCGAAGGATCTTCTGTTGCAGCAAAACCGTAATTACCTAATTGATTAACAGAAGCAGGTCCTTTTACCCAACGCCATTGCGAAATAGCCGGATCAAATTGCCAAAGGTCTGCATGAAATCCTGAATACCACGTAAAACCGCCATATAAGAAAAGGGTATTATTAGAAACTGTCATTCTTGCAATAGCTCTTGCACCCGGAGTAACAGCAGGTCCATAAATTCCTTGTGTTCCTGTAACTTTTGGAGCAGCTGCATTAGAACCTCCTGCCACCCAGGTCCAGTTTCCTGTGCTGTGATCATATTCCCATAAATCATCCAAAGGTCCGGTTGATGGAGATATCGCATAACCATCACCGCCATATAAATAAACTTTGCTGCCAATGTTAGATACCGATGCTTCAATCCTGCTTCCGGGTATATTGGCAGTATTAGCTATGCCTTTAACTCCATACGTTTCATAATTATTTCCAGTTTGCGGGCCACTTAGCCAACGCCATTGATTCACAGCCGGATCGTACTCCCATAAATCGTTTACTTTTACATCAACACCTGAAATACGGGTAGAACCACCAAATAAATATAGTTTGCCATTATAAGTCCATGTAGAAGACCCCTCCCGGCCGCCAGGGTTATTTGCAGCATTAAACACTCCCTGTGTACCATAAACAGGAGAGAGGTTAATGGAAGTTGGTGAACCATTTAGCAAACGCCAGTTTCCAGTGGCAATATCATATTCCCAAAAATCATTTACATGGCCCAGGTATATGTATGTTATGAAACCTCCGAATAGGTAAATTTTACCATTCAATGACCACCCCATTCCTGCTTTTCTTGAGCCGGGAGTATTTGAGACCGCGGCAACACCTTGAGTTCCTGAAGTTGCAGAAGCTCCTAAGAAATTACTTCCTTTTAACCAACGCCAGTTATTTGTGGTTGGATCATATTCCCATAAATCATTCATATATCCTCCAGGGGGTGTAGGGCTTCCATTTTGTGAACTGAATCCCTCTCCACCAAATACATACATTTTCCCATTCGCCTCCCAACTGGTTGTCCAGTTTCTTTTTCCCGGATTATTGCCAACACTGGCTACACTCTGTATACCATAAGAACCAATTGAAAATTCTGTAGCGCTTCCTTTAAGAAATATAAATTGATTGGTTGTTATCAAGCCTTCATCCACTTGGCCATCGCAATTATCATCAATAGAGTTTGAATTTCGGTGGCGCCGGGATGAACTGACGATGCTGCGTCGTTACAATCGGTATTATCAGCTACATAGCCAGGAAGAGCTGTTTCAGCAACAACAAAAATGTTTGGATTTCCAAAACCATCACTGTCTGCATCACTATAATAACGCCTGGATGATAAGGCAAGATAAAATTCGGAGTAGCTGCTTACATTTATTTCGGCATATACATATTGATTTGAACTGCCATAGAAGGTGAATACGGGTGTTATTTGTTCGTAATTTATATTAACCCCAGAATTGTTGGATGGATCTAAATCCTGGTTGCCGCCACTATACTTGATAATTTTGAAATCGCTATACGACTTTGAAATTCCATACGTACTTTGAAAACTGGTTATCAATGCATCCAGTTCTGCTTTTGTGAAAAAGATTCTGAAAGCCACAGGAGATACCGGCTGGTTTGCAAATTCAACTCTTAAGTTACGCCGGCATAATCGAACATCTTCCTGTACAGCACCGCCGTACCATCCATATCCACCTCTTGGGGAAGCTGATGCATCTACCCTGCTTTTATAACAAATATTACCAAGGTTCTGCAAACTGTTTACAGAAAAACCTGCATAACAACCTGGTGTCATAGCCGGACATTCTATATAACCTCTCCATGTACCATCGTATGTAAGAGGATACTCAAAACAAGTACCCGACCCTGTTTGTACCTCCTCATCATAATCGCCTGTGGTATTTCGCACTTCCCAATAAGGACTTAAGCGTGTGAATGTGTTAATGAAATTGCTTCCATTTAGTCCAAGTCCAAAATAAAGCTGGTCACTGATTGCAAAACCAGTTGCATCAGCTCTTGCTCCAACTACACCCCTTAATGCCCAGGTATTAACAGCTGGATCATATTCATATACATCACTAAGCGAAGAACTTAAATTTGAACCTGTGCCTATATATCCTTTTGTAGCTGTGCCAAAACTTACTGCAGCAGCTCTTGCTATGCCTGCAAAATTAGCTTTCTGTGTCCAGCTTCCATTTAGTGTATAGTCAATACTGATTGACCAGGAAGTTAAGGTGCCAACATCGCCCGGGCCACCATCATACAAGGCTAACGTCCAATTACCATTTGGAATTGAATAAAGTGAAGTAAAATTATTTACATTAGGGATATAACCATTTGGGCCGGCTTGAGGATTGCCACTTAAGATTGCATCGGGCTTAAATGTTCCTGTATATGGATTTATACCGGCATTTAATGATGTGCTACCTGCTGAACTGATAATGGTATTAACCAGTCCAGTTGTGGGGCCTGTTCCAAAGGTTGACGAAAGTAAATAATCCAGATTAAGGATTTTGCCATTTGGTGCTTTTAAAACAATAACAGCATCACCAACCCAGGTATGAGGCATGGTGATTTGAACCCTGATTCCTGTTATTGTAGCCCCAGCCGGAACATTGGAAATAGCTAAACTATGATTGTTGCCATTCAGGCTATTGTCTGGAATTGATACTGATATTGTTCCTGATGAAGCTATTACAGAAGAATTTGTTACAGTGGGGTCGAATTCCCAAAAAATAATTCAATAGAGCATTTGATGTAGTTAAGCCTGTTCCAACATACCCTTTGCCAACAATAACAAAACCAGCTGCTGCTCTTCTTGCTGCTGCCGGCAAACTTGCTTTTGCTGTCCAGCTATTTGTAGCAGGATCATATTCATAAAAATCTGTAGAAATTGTTCCTGCTGTTGTTGCTCCTGTGCCAACATATCCCTTACTACCTATACTAAAACCAACTGCTTGACGTCGGCCTACTGGTATATTAGCTTTTTGAGTCCAGGTATTAGTACTTGGATCATATTCCCAAAAATCATTGGCTGTGCTGCTTAAAGAGGTCTGACCGGTACCTACATATCCTTTGTTTCCAATGGAAAATGCCACTGCCCGTAACCTGCCTGCTCCCGGAAAATCAGCTTTACGTGTCCATACATTAGTTGCAGGATCATATTCCCAAAACTCCTGTAAGTAAGATCCGGTACCGGTATAGGCCTTATTACCTATTACAAATGATACAGCACCCTGGCTGCCGTCTACTGTATATGAAGCTGCAGAGTAAGTTGTATTTCCAAACGGAAATTGTGCAGTAGTAAATAAGGTACTGAAAACGCTCAATGTCATTAAAAGAACACGTAGCCAGGAATTTTTCATAAACAGTAGTTTATAGTTAAAAGAAATGATGGTGGTTAAACTCTTTACTTAACCGAAAATATTTTTATGAGTCTAATTAATTAATAATGGATTGATATATACTCATCCTATTGGTGATAACTGTCAGAATAAAATGTCTCATATAATAAGCGACGCTCATTAGTCAAGGGGATTCCTGCCGGTATCCGGATATTATTACCCTGATACCTGCAGCGTGTAATCAAGCATTAACTTTTATGGCTTTCAAGAGGCATAAGACGAGAATAAGAAGAGAAAACACGGAGCAGAAACTCACTATGTAAAGATGATTTATCGAACAATTCGGGACAATCGCAGATTTCTCTGATTTTTTTTAGCGTATACTTTAAAGGAGCTATTAATGAAACTTGGCGGCTATTTCCGCTCTTGAGTGGATGTCGATCTTGTTATAAATGTTGCGGGTATGAGAAAATATTATGTGCATACTGATTTTGCAGGTATCGGCGATTATTTTGTATGATTTGCCGTCAATCAGTAATTGCAATATCTCTTTTTCTCTTTTGGTAAGATTAAATTGCTCCAGTTCCTGCTGACGGTTGTTTTCCTTACGACTAAAAAACTCAAGCATCTTACGGGCAATTTTCCCATTCAGGATGCTTTCGCCATTGTAAATGGCTTTAATGGCTTCGATGATTTTTTCAGGAGGATCTTTTTTTAATAAATACCCCTGCGCACCGGCTTTTATAGAGTTGAATATTTTTTCTTCATCCTCAAAAACAGTGAGCATAAAAATGCCAGTACCGGGTATTTTTTCTTTAATCAACTTTACCCTTTCAATCCCATTCCGGACAGGAAGATCTATATCTAGAATAATAACATCGGGTTCGCTGCTGTACAAGGCGGTTAATGAAAGAAGGTTTTCCGCTGTATAAACGAGCAACATATCCTGCTGACTGCTTATCAGTACCTGCATGGCTTTCAGGTATGAAAGATTATCTTCTACAATGGCCACCCTTATCATTGTGCTAAGGTAGTATGAAAACGAATCTGGAATATACCAGATTTCTCTTACTGTGCATTTCAAATCCGATAGTTATCGGATTTCGCCTTCCCTGACCCAACCCTTTCGCAAAGTATCTACTGCGAAATCCCGGCTGCCTCTCCGTTGGAGGTGACGTAAAAACTTTTAATTTGCAAGCTTATTACAACCTTGCCGTGTTATTCGATATCTATCGGATTTAGAATGCCCCCTTTCTCTTACAAAACCGGGATAGTAATGCTTGTAGCTGTTCCATTTCCTTTCCCGGTTTCAGTTTTAAGGTCTCCTTTCATGACTGCCACCCGGCTGGAAATATTGCTGAGACCGTTGCGGTCTTTGCGGATAAAGTCATTGTCAAAACCTGTTCAGTCATCAATAACTGAAAAATGTAACATATTCTGCTGCCTGGAAAATTCCACTTTGATTTTTTTACATCCTGAATGTTTAATAGAATTATTGACTAACTCTTTAGCTGTTAAATAGATACCCTGTTTAATATCGGTACTAAACCTTATTTCTGTTTCCGGCAAATCATTTACTACTTCAAATCTAATTCCCTTAGCATGGCAGATGGGTTTGGCATACGACTGAAGACGGTTTATCATGCTTGTGAATGAATCATATTTTGGATTAATACTCCAGACCATGTCGTCTAATTTATTTACAACCTCGCTAATATTTTGCGTAATAGCGTCAAGGTGGACATCCTTATTTGTTTGTTTCCGGGCCAGACCAGCATAAATATTAATGCTGCTAAGTGTAGAACCGATATCATCGTGCAGGTCGGAAGATATGCGTTGATGTTCATATTGAACAGCCAGTTGCTTTTCCAAAGCAATTCTTTGTTTCCGTAACTGGGAAACATAAATAAAACGACCAATAAAAAATATAAATCCAGATAAAGCAATAATGGCCAGTGACCTGAACCACCATGTTTTCCACCAGGGTGGCCGGATGGAGAATGTATATTTTGATTCGTTACTCCAATAGCCCTCACTGTTCATGGCCTTCACTTTAAACGTATAAGTGCCCGGCGGCAGGTTGCCATATGATGCACTTGGCTGTTTGGTTACTGCACTTTGGTTTTTATCCAACCCTTCCAACTGGTATTGATATTTTACATTTTGAGACTGGCTCATAGTAATCCCTACAAAATCAAAAGTGATGAAATTGTTTTTGTGGGTTAAACTAAGGTCGATTGGTAAATTGTACCAATTACTCAGCTTAGTGAAATTAAAATTACTAACCCATATACCATTACCAAGCAAAAAACTACTGTCTTCTTTTTGTTTTAGTTCTAACCAGTCAATGTTTTCATTGAATAGCTTAATTGCAGTGATCTGAATAGTAGGCGGAATTGTATCCATTAATTCTTTTGCGGGATTTACAATGGTCACACCAGCATTCGTACCTACCCATAGCCTGTTTTCTTTTGATTCTAATAGGATATTGCTTGTATTGCCTATCCCTGTAAAATTATCAGTAAACCCATAGTTTTTAAAAAGAACGTTATTTTCATAAAGGGTTTTTGATGACTTTACTTTTTTTGAGAAAATACCTGCTTTTGCAGCAGGTATTTTACTTAAGCCAAAACGGGTGCCGAACCAGCAATTTCCGGATTTATCTTCCTGGATACTCGCAACAAAATTACTGATCAACCCATCTTTTTCTGTAAGGTGTGTAATGTTTTGCCCATCAAATTTTAAAATTCCGCCCCCATACAAGGCAACCCATACATTACCCGATTTATCTTCCTTTATACAATGAATGGTATAAGTGCCTGATTCTTCATCACCGGCAATATGCTTAAAGGAGCGTCCATCGAATTTCAAGATCCCACCTGCGGTGCCAAACCAAAGGTTTCCTGATCTGTCTTCCATGATAGTTCTGATATCATTATAACCTAATTCCCCTTTTTGATAATAATTCGTAAAGGACCGGCCATTGAATTTTGTGATCTCTTCTGTCGATCCAAACCAGAGATTACCCAATCTGTCTTCCAGGATACTGTTAATGTCATTATTAATTAAGCCATTTTTGTTACTAAAATGAGTGAAAGATTGACCATCATATTTTGAAGCGCCTATTGATGTGCCAATCCAAAGATTGCCCGATTTGTCCACACAAATACTTTAGACAGAATTACTAATCAAGCCTTCTTTCTCTGTAAAATGAGTAAAGGTATGATTGTTATATTTTGAAATTCCTCCACCCCAGGTGCCAAACCAGAAATTTCTTGCTTTATCCTCTGCAATACAAGTAATATAATTTTTACTATGTCCCTCGTTTAACGGAATATGCGAAAAAAGTTGTTGATTATATTTTGAAATCCCTCCCCCCCCCAGTACCAAACCAAATGGTTCCTGATTTGTCTTCCATTATAGTATAAATATTATTATTGCTGAGCCCTTCATATTCTGAAAAATTTGTAAAGGCCAGCCCGTCAAATTTTGAAACACCGTTGAAAGTTCCAAACCAAATATCCCCTGATTGGTCTTTCAGCATACTGAAAACCCTATTATTAATCAATCCTTCGTTCTCTGTATAATTTGTAAAAGTCCGCCCATCGTATTTTGAAACACCCTTTTCTGTTCCGAACCAAAGACTCCCAACCTTATCTTCCATTATACAGTGAACATCATTATGTCCTAATCCTTCCTTTTCGGTGAATTGTGTAAATGAATAGCCATCATATTTTGTAACTCCTCCTATTGTACCGAACCAGAGATTGCCCAACTTATCTTCGAGAATACTGGAAACATAGTTACTGATTAGCCCCTCTTTATTTGTAAAAAGGGTAAAAGAATGGCCATCGTATTTGGTAATTCCCCCGCCCCATGTAGCAAACCAAATATTTCCTATTCTATCCTGCAGCATACTAAAAACACTGTTATTACCTAAGCCACTTTTCTCTGTTAAATGGGTGAATGAATGGCCATCGAATTTTGAAACCCCGTTACCTAATGTGCCAAACCAGATATTGCCCAACTTGTCCTGGAGAATACTCCTGACATCATTATAAATGAGCCCTTTTTTTTTGTATAGTTTGTAAAATTCACACCGTCGAATTTGGTAACCCCTCCGGCAGTTCCAAACCAGAGATTACCCAGTTT
>JAWXCO010000208.1:0-17989 GCA_034408705.1 Bacteroidota bacterium | reverse complement strand
TGCCCGGCACACCCCCTTTATGATAATGTCCGAAATATTGATAGTTGGTACTGATAGTCCGTATTACATCCCCTTCGTCTATCTGCATGTGATAAATATCATAAAGAAGTTTAAAGTTGGGTAAATCTACAATCTTGTTACACAACTGGCTCATAAATTTCCTTTTTTTAATTGTTCTGTTGCAAAGCTGGCTGCCCTCGCAGTTAATGCCATGTAAGTAAGTGATGGGTTTACACAGGCTGCAGAAGTCATTGCTGCACCATCTGTTACAAAAACATTTTTTGCATCCCAAACCTGATTGTAGTCATTCAATACCGATGTCTTTGGATCTTTACCCATTCTGGCAGTTCCCATTTCGTGGATGCCATGTCCCATATTATGCCCGTAATCATAACCGGTAATATTTTTTGCTCCTGAATTTTCTAACATAGCGATTGATTCTTTCAATATGTCGATTCTCATTTTTTTTTCATTTTCTTTTAGTTCTGCATCCATTGCCAGCACCGGTAAACCCCATTTATCTTTCCGGGTTTTATCCAATGAAATTTTATTTTCATGATAAGGTAATACTTCTCCAAAGCCTCCCCAGCCAATTTGCCATTCACCAGGTTCAGTAATCGCTTCTTTATAATTTTCCCCAATGTTCATTTCTGCAATTTCTCTGCTCCACCCTTTTCTGCCGGCGCCACCCTGAAATCCATACCCTCTAAGAAAATCTCTTTTGTCGCCGAAAAGATTGGCGAATCTTGGCATATATGTTCCATTTGCTCTTCTGCCATAAACATATTTATCTTCAAAACCTTCAATGGTGCCTGATGCACCTATATTATAATGGTGATCCATTACATTGTGGCCCAATTCGCCACAGCTGCTTCCAAGACCATCAGGCCAGATATCTGTTGCTGAATTCATTAATACCCAGGCGGAGTTTAAAGCGGATGCATTTACAAAAACAATCTTACTATAATATTCATAGGTTTTGTTTGTTTCTGAATCAAGCACTTCAACTCCTGTTGCTTTTTTTGTGTCTTTATTGTATAAAATCCTTGTAACAATTGATAACGGTCTCACTGTTAAATTACCCGTTGCTTTTGCTGCAGGAAGGGTAGAGGATTGTGTACTGAAATAACCACCAAAAGGACATCCTTCCCAACAACGATTTCTAAACTGGCAGGTGGTTCTTGCTTGCAAAGGAGCCGTTAAATTGGCAACTCTGCCTATAATCAGGTGGCGCTGGCCATTGTAATGTTTTTTGATTCTTTCAGCGACATCTTTTTCTACACAATTCAAGTCCATTGGGGGCAAAAACTGTCCATCGGGTAAATGTGGCAGACCTTCACTAGATCCACTGATGCCGGCAAATTTTTCAACATAATCATACCAGGGAGCAATATTTTTATATCTTATTGGCCAATCTACACCATAACCATCTTGTGCATTTGCTTCAAAATCAAAATCACTCCATCGGTAACTTTGGCGACCCCATAAAAGAGATCTTCCGCCCATTCGATAACTTCTCCACCAGGTAAAAGGTTTGATTTCTGTGTAAGGAGCATCTTTTTCATTGACCCAGGCATCCATCACTCTATCATTAGCAGCCCAGCCACGATGAATGACAGGATAGTCTTCTTTTTGCTTGCTGGTTGTTTTGCCACGATGCTCAAACTCCCAAGGATCTTTATTGGCGGTTTTATAATCTTTAATGTGTTCATGATTAGGGCCACGTTCTAACATCAATAATTTTAAACCTTTTTCGGTTAACTCTTTGGCAGCCCATCCACCGCTGATACCTGAACCAATTACAATGGCATCATAAGTGTTTTGATTTACAGCATTGTTATTTTTATATAATGTATCTCCGGGCATAATGTAAAATTTATGAATTGAAATATCTAAATATAAATACTGGTCATCTTTAAAGAATACGGGTATTATACATCACAAATCTTAACTGCCTTTTTCAATGATGCTATTTTAGAATCGCTGTCTTTCCCGGTTGGAAGAAATTCCTGGGCCACATAGTCCTTGAAACCTGTAGTTACAATCGCTTTCATTATTGCCGGATAATATAATTCCTGTGATTCATCTATCTCGTGCCTGCCCGGCACACCCCCGGTATGATAATGTCCAAAATATTGATAGTTCGTATTTATAGTCCGTATTATATCCCCTTCGTCTATCTGCATGTGATAAATATCGTAAAGCAGTTTAAAGTTGGGTGAACCAATTTTTTTGACCAGTTCCACACCCCACGGTGTTTTATCACACATGTAATCTTTATGATCTACTTTGCTGTTTAGTAATTCCATCTGCACAATAACATTGTTCTGTTCAGCGAGGTTCATGATTTGTTTTAATCCATCTGCACAGTTCTTTAAACCGGTTTCATCATCCATTCCCCTGCGGCTGCCACTAAAGCAAATAAGATTTTTATAGCCTGCTTTAGCTACAAGTGGTATCACATCTGTATAATTCTTTATTAGTGTTGCATGATATTTTTTATCGTTCCATCCCTCATTTAAACTTATCTCTGCTCCGTTACACATAGAAGAAAAAATCCCGTTTTTTTGCAAAGTGGGCCAGTCTTTCGGACCAACCAGGTCAATAGCATTAAACCCAATTTTTTTAACAGCCCGGCATAATTCATAAAGGGGAATAAAACCATATGTCCACCGGCAAACAGAATGATTGATATTGCCCTTTAGTTTTAATGCTTCATCTGTATCTTCCTTAAAAGCAAATGAATTCAGTGAGGCTATAGCGGTAACGGCCAGGGAACAGGATGCCATTTCTTTAATCCATTTTCTGCGGGAAGAATTTTTACTCATAACTTAAAATTATTTATCTGTTTTAATATACCTGTACTGCACTGTCATGATAATATTTGCGCTGGTTAATCCAGGATGCTTTCACAAATGATAAATTGGCAGTTTACAATTAGATTTTTTAAATAATTACCCAACCCCGGCAGTAAATATTACAAGCTTACCCCTCTTTTCCAAAAAATAAAATCCTGCTGTTCGTTACGCACTGCAGCAACCTCCACTTTACCACTGGCAACATTTATTATATAATCCAGTATCCTTTCTCCTGCCTGCTGAATTGTTTCATCACCATCTATAATGGTACCTGTGTTGATGTCAATAATATCCTTCATCTTATTAAACAATATGCTGTTACTTGAAATTTTTACCACTGGCGCAACAGGATTTCCTGTGGGTGTACCCAACCCTGTTGTAAACAATACAATGGTAGCCCCGCTTGCTACCTCCGCAGTAGTGCTTTCTACATCATTGCCGGGTGTGCATAGTAAATTGAGGCCGGGCTTGTTTATTTTTTCAGGAAAATCCAGCACATCTTCAACCGGTGATGTGCCCCCTTTTTTTGCAGCACCGGCGCTTTTCATTGCATCCGTAATTAATCCGTCTTTAATATTTCCCGGTGAGGGGTTCATATCAAAACCACTTCCAACATTTTTTGCCTTCTCATTGTAATCATGCATCAACTTTACAAACCGTTCTGCAACATCTTTCGTAACGCAACGGTCACTCAGTTCCTGTTCCACACCACATAATTCAGGAAACTCTGATAAGATTACACTGCCCCCCATTGCCACCAATAAATCTGAAGTATATCCAACAGCAGGGTTCGCCGAAATACCACTAAAGCCATCGCTGCCGCCACATTCCAGCCCGATACATAATTTACTTAACGGGGCTTCTTTACGTTTACATTTATCAGCTTCCATTAAACCTGCAAATGTGCAGCGGATAGCTTCGGCCAGCATATTTTTTTCAAGACCTATTTTTTGTTGCTCAATAACATATAATGGTTTATCAAAACCGGGTACTCTTTTCTGTATTTCGTCATTCAGCATATCAACCTGCGAATGCTGGCAACCCAAACTTAGTACTGTAGCGCCTGCAACATTGGGATGTGTTATATAACCTGCTAATAATCCGCATAATGCCTGTGCATCGCTTTTTGTACCACCACAACCCCCACTATGTGATAAAAAACGGATACCGTCTACATTGGCAAACATTTTTTTGGGGAGAGTAAGTATTTCATTTTCCTCTTTAAAATCAAAAGCAAGTATATCATTTACTCCTGCACCTCTTTTATACAGATTGCTTATACTTTCTACAAATGAATGATATTTTTCTGGCCGTGCATAGCCCAGGGTATCCAGTAAAGCCTCTTTTAATTCCTCTACATTTTTGTTTTCACAAAATACCATGGGTACAACCACCCAGTAATTTGCAGTGCCTACGCTGCCGTCATTCCGGTGATAGCCTAAAAATGTTTTATTCTTCCAATGAGAAATATCGGGCTTACGCCATTGGTAATTATTTTCCCTGACTTCATACCGGCCTATAGAATGTTTTATATTATCAACAGAAATTAATGAGCCTTTTGGTATATTTTTTTCAACCCTCCCAACAACCACACCATACATCAAAACATTATCCCCTTCAGATAAATCCGTTGCAGTAAACTTATGTTTGGCAGGTATATTTTCCTGCAAAATGAATTCTTCATTATTGAACAACACTTTTTGATTTTTTGTCAAATGTGTTAATGCTACAATTACATTATCCTTTTCATGAATTTTCAAAATATTGTTCTTCATGTTTACCTGAAATTTACGGCTGATTTATGATATGCCTTTGCTATTTGCCTGCTGGTGCCTAATCCATCAATTCCCAATTCAATTATATCTCCCGGTTTAATAAAAATCGGTTCAGGTTTAACGCCCAATCCAACTCCCGGCGGGGTACCTGTGCTTATTACATCTCCGGGCAACAAGGTCATAAACTGGCTGATGTAATATACTAAAAAAGGAATTTTAAAAATCAAATTAGAAGTATTACTGTTCTGGTAAATTTTCCCGTTTACTTTTAACCAGACATTGAGGTCGTTTACATTTTCTATCTCATCGGGAGTGATTAACCAGGGACCCAATGGTGCAAACGTATCACAGCCTTTTCCTTTTGACCATTGTCCCCCTCTTTCCAACTGAAAAGCCCGTTCGCTGTAATCATTATGAAGGCAAAAACCTGCGATATAATCCATAGCTTCTGCTTCTTCTGCATAAGATGCCCTTTTCCCAATTACAAATGCCAGTTCAACTTCCCAATCAGTTTTTGCACTGTTCTTTGGTATCACTAAATCATCATAAGGACCGCTTAATGAAGTAGAAGATTTAAAAAAGATGATTGGCTCATCAGGAATGTCTGCATTGGTTTCTTTTGCATGATCTGCATAATTTAATCCAATGCAAATTATTTTTGAAGGTCGTGCTACAACTGCTCCTATCCGTTCTTCTTTCGGAACTTCGGGCAAAACAGGATTTGATGCAAGATACTCACGCAGTTTTTTTATCCCATCATCATTAAAAAAAGATTCATTATAGTCATTCACAAAAACTGAAACATCAAAATATTTATCCCCTATAATAACACCAGGCTTTTCTTTTTCTGCTTTACCAAATCTAAAAAGTTTCATATTTATTTTTTATCGTCACTATAATTAAATTCTTGAATAGGATTAAATTAATCCGGAAATCCTATTTCAGTTCAATCTGAATAATGCTGTCAATATCATCATGCACTAAACCATCCAGAAATATAAATGTGCCTTCCGCCTGTTGCTTTATTTTTATTTCTTTTTTATCAGAAAACAAAAACGCTTTTACAATTTTATCTTTCAATTCAGGAACAAAAATAAAAGCATCCCTTTCCGGTTTATGCAGAATGTGCATATATAAGGATTTGCCTTTCAAAGTAAAAACACCCCAGGGTTTTGGAGGAATATAATCGCCCCTGGTGCCGTAAATGGTTTCCCCGTTTTTGTCCAACCATTTGCCAATTGCTTTTAAAGTATCAACAAACTCGGGCTGAATGGTTCCATCGGGCATAGGACCCACATTTAATAAAAAATTAGAATTGTACCCGGCGGCACTAACGAGGTATTGAATTAATTTTTTTGCTGACTTATAATTTCTGTCAGTAATGTTGAATCCCCAGTTGTCATTCATAGTTTCACAGGTTTCCAAAGGCAATGCGGAAACGGATGCGCCACCAAAGCCTGTTGTGTTATGGCCTGGTAAATCTTTTTCAAAAGCCTGAAAATCTTCCCCGGCTATTGGTGAAAGGTGATGGTTATTACTTATTAAACAACCCGGCTGTAAATCATGTATCAATTTATATATTTCATCATAATGCCAGTTTACTTTTGCCTTCAGGCTTTTATCAGTATCATTTTCCAGTTGGTCCCAATGGCCATCAAACCAGATACCGGAAATTTTACCATAATTGGTAAGCAGTTCGGTAAGTTGTGCTTTCATAAAACGGATATAATTTTCCCAATTACTTTTTTCCGTTCTGCCGGTTCCTTTACCTGTTTTGCCGGTTTCATATTGATAGTCGCTGCGGTACCAATCGAGTAAAGAATAATAAAAAAACAATTGGATACCCTGTTTATGGCATTCATCAGCCAATTGCTTTAAAGCATCTTTTCCATAGGGGGTGTTGGTAATCTTCCAGTCAGATTGTTTTGTGTCCCAATTGCTAAAACCATCATGGTGCCGTGAAATAAAAGTTATATACTTCATACCTGCCTCCTTTGCTGTTGCCACCCATTTGGTAGCATTAAAATTTTGAGGATTAAAAATATTAATCAGCCGTGAATATTCATTTACCCTGATATTTTTTTGTTGCATTACCCACTCACCCTGGCCCAATACACTGGATGCCCCCCAATGGATAAACATACCAAACTTATTATCCTGAAATAATTTTCGGTTGGCTATGTTTTCAGGCGCAGGTGTATAAGTTTGGGAAAATGTATTTGTAACAACAAATACAAAAAAAATAAAAATGAGTAATTGCTTCATAATTGTGTTTTTTAATTATTCAATTTTATAAATCCCCCATCAAACGGGTAATCGCATCCGGTAATAAAAGAGGCTTCATCGCTGCACAGGTACAGTGCAAGTGCAGCCACTTCCTCAGGCTCCGCCATGCGCCCAACAGGTTGTGACTTTGAAAGTTTATCAAACATTTCTTTTTCTATACCCGGATAGTTTTTAGCAATAAACCCATCAACAAATGGCGTGTGAACACGGGCGGGTGATATGGAATTACAACGAATATTTTCATGGATGTAATCCTTGGCTACAGATAAAGTCATTGCTATTATAGCACCCTTTGCTGATGTATAAGCAAACCTGTCAGGCAAACCTACCCATGCTGTAATTGATGCCATATTAATAATAACACCACCGCCTGCCTTTCTTAAATTCGGTATTGCCTCATGCAAACAATTATATACGCCTTTTACATTTACATTGATAACACGGTCAAAATCTTCTTCACTGGTTGTATCTGCCTTTCCAACATGGGCAATGCCTGCGTTATTAATTAAGATATGGATATGGCCAATTTTTTCAAATGTTGTTTTTACTTCTGCCTGGTTAGATACATTACATGCATAAGAAAAAACTTTACCACCAATATCTGTAATTTCATTTACAGCTCCTGATGCACTTTCAATGGAGAGTTCGAGGATATGAACTTCGGCGCCCTGTTTGGCAAATAATATTGCAATGGCTTTACCTATTCCGCTGCCCCCGCCTGTAATAACTGCTTTTTTATTTTTTAAACTAAACATCAGCTATGCTATATCTTTTAATGAAAAATCTTTTATGTTACTCAATGCTGGTTGAAAATGTTTTATCCATCAGCACCCATTTTTCGCCGGGATTAGCAGCAGGTATTGCCCGCTGATATTTCCACATCAATTGCTCCCATTCTTTTACTTTAGGGTTAGCGGCATCCATTGCTGCTTTTTTTTCAAAACTGAAACCGTCAATTGTTTCCATAACCATAAACAGCCGGTTGCCTGCCCTGTATATTTCCATCCACTTAATTCCTGAATCATGGATGCTATTAATTATATCCGGCCATACGGTTTTGTGATATTCCTCATATTCAGCAATTAGCCTTGCATCTTCAACCAAATCCAATGCTAAAGCGAAACGTTTCATAAAAGATAATTTTTATTATTTTAAAAAAACCTTTAATTCTTTTTCAGAAATTATTTCTTCCTTAATAATACACCCCCATTTACCATACCAGGCTACAATTAAAAAACAAATCAATGGAATAATATAAGCGAAAGCGGTAGAGTATTTATCAGCGAGTATGCCCATAAAGAATGGTACTATGGCTCCTCCAACAATTGACATTATTTGAAATGAAGAAGCTTTTTTTGTATGATGCCCCACATCTTTTACAGCCAAAGCAAAAATGGTGGGGAACATAATGCTTTCGAAGAAGAAAACTATCATCAAAGAATATATAGATACCCAATTTAGTTTTAAAATCACTACAACACATAGCGCAACATTAATGAGGGCATAAACAGTCAGTAATTTTTCAGGCCTTATCTTTCTCATCAATGCGGTTCCCGTAAACCTGCCTGCTGTAAATAATATCAGGCTTACTCCAAAGAGGGTAGCAGCTTTTTCATTAGTAATATTCACTCCGCTTTCTGTACAATAATTAATGAATAATGCAGCGATCCCCACCTGTGCTGCCACATAAAAGAATTGTGCAATAACTCCCGTGGTAAAATTGCTGTGTTTAAATAATGGCTTTCTGCCCAACTTAACTGAAGACACAATCTCACCCTCTCTTATTTCTGGCAACCGGATGAATATAAAAAAACCTGCTATTACCAAAACAACTATACCGATAATTAAATATACCGTGGTTACGTTATCAAGGTTGTTACTGTTCCCTTCACCAAAAAAAAGTTTTGCTGCTATCAATGGCCCTATAATGGTTCCCACTCCATTGAAGCTTTGCGATAAATTTAAACGGGCGGCTGATTTTTCAGGTACACCTAAAACTGTTATATAGGGATTTGCGGCTGTTTCCAAACAAGCCAATCCCGAGGCGAGAACAAAAAAGGCAATAAGAAAGAAATTAAAATTGGCCTGTTGTGCAGCCGGATAAAACAAAAAGGCGCCGCTGGAAAATAAAAGCAGCCCTATAATTATTCCTTTTTTGTAACCATACCTGTTCATAAACATCCCCGCAGGAAAGGCCAGTATAAAATAAGCCCCAAAATAAGTTGCCTGCAATAATGTTGACCTTGCTTTGGTAATATTCAGTGTTTCCTGAAAATGTTTATTTAAAACATCAAGCAGTCCGTAAGAAAAACCCCACAAAAAAAATAAAGAGGTAACAAAAATAAATGGCAGCAAAAAGATTTTTTTCGACATGTAACCGATTTTTAATTAATATCACTTAAGAACTCCTGGTTAAATTTTGAACCCCGAAATATAATAATCTATGCTTTGATAACTGTCCGGTACTGTATGTAGACATTTTTCGGACCCAAGTTTCAAAAACCTAAACAAATTATTTGTTGATACGAAGGATATAAAAAAGGACCACTACTTTCAGGACAGTTATTTAATGAATTGTTTATGAGAAATATATTTACCCCCTAAATCTCATTTTACTCATTTTATTAAATGGGCAGGAAAATCATCAACCGTTTCGCAGCCAAGCTGCTCCATTACCTGCTGCAATTGCACTTTTAAAATAGCAATGGTATGTTCACCGCCCTGCTTGCCCAAAGCACCTACGCCATACATAAACGGCCTGCCCATAAAAGTAAAACAGGCGCCGGATGCCAGGCACCTTGCAATATCCGGGCCCGAACGGAGGCCGCTATCAATCATCACTTTTATTTTATGGCCGTATTTATCTGCTAACTTTTTCAATGACTTTATAGAAGATTCGCCTGCGTCAATCTGCCTGCCGCCATGATTGGAAACAATAATACCATCTACACCCAATTCAATTGCTTTTTGAGTATCCTCTTCATTTACTATTCCTTTTAATACCAATGCGCCTTTCCACATTTCCCGGATGGGTTTTATTTTTTCCACATCAATCCTTCCTGTAAACGTTTGGTTCATAAACTCACCAAGTTTGCTCATGTTTAAACCTTTTGGCATATATGGTTTTAAAGTTGCAAAGCCAGGTATGCCTGCTTTCAATGTTTCAATTCCCCACCATGGTTTTCCCATTACCTGCACAATATTTCTTACAGACATTTTTGGCGGCATTGCCAAACCATTTCTTATATCCCGTGGACGAAAACCAAATGATGGAACATCTACTAACACTACCAGCACCGGGCATTGTACTGCTGCTAATCTTCTTATTATATCATCCCTTAATTCATTTTTTGTAGGATGATATAATTGAAACCATGCTCTTCCTTCAGATAATTCAGCAATGCGTTCGATACTGCTGGTAGATACAGTACTTAATATGTAAGGGATATTATTTTTCAATGCTGCTTTAGCAAGTATCTCCGGCGAGTTTGGCCATATCAATCCCTGTAAACCTATAGGTGCAATACCAAATGGTGCATCATATTTATGGCCAAATAAATTTACACTCATATCAAGGCCACTAAATTTTTTCAAATAATCCGGCATCAGTTGCACTTGCTGCAAATCAGCTTTATTTCTTGCTAAATTTATATCTTCATTACAACCCCCTTCGAGATAATCAAAAGCAAATTTTGGTATCCGTTTCTTTGCTTTCTTTTTCAAATCCAGTACTGATGGATATTGAGGATTGTAATTGAGTATTATTTTTTTCTTTTCCATTTATCAATTGTTACACAAAATAAGATTGTATAAAAATATTAATTACCGGGTTCTGTTTGTAAGAAAAGTTCAGATAGCTGGTGGCGCTTTAATGCAAGCATAGCTCCCATAGCAGAGCCAAGCGGCATGGATGAAGACAGGATTTCAAAGCTGGTTAATTTTTCAGAGAGGATTTTTAGAAAAAGGTTGTTGTCAACAAAGCCGCCATCAATAAATATTTTTTTAACAGCAGTGCCATTTATTACCAACCGTATTTTTTCAACCTGTAACTGAACTAATTCTTTCATTAAATGATGATAAGCTTCTTCAAAACTGTCGAACCAGCTTAAATCCATATTGGCCATTTTTGCAATTTCATTATCAGAATGCTCAATACTTGTCCAGTTAAATAAAGGAGAAGAAGTATTCTTTGCTTTTTGATATAATGCTTTATCAAAAACAACATTTTTATGATAGGTATTATCCACATCAAAATGAAGTGAAAGTTTGTTTATCCAATTATTGTACTCTTTACCCATGAACAATCTTGAAGCTTTTACTTTCCGTCCATCGGGTTGCATATAACATAAACAATCTTGTTTTAATTCATCTTTTGATAACGCTGTATCATTAAACGGATTTAAGCAAATATTCCATGTACCAGTAGATAATAAAATGAAAGGCTCCTTACTGCCGGAAATATAAGTTAGTAAAGCAGCAGAACTGTCGTGTATTCCCATACCAATCTCTGTGCTTTTACCCGGCATTAAAAAAGTTTTAACAGAGCAGATGGGAGGAAGCAATTCAACTAAACCTTCCTGGTACATCCAATCATGAAAATCGTTGTGCTGAAAATCCCACATACCTGTATGGCAGCCAATGCCTGTGTACTCACTTACTAAAATACTACTGAATAAAAAAGAAAGATATTGCGGCAGAAATACAGAGTATTTTATTTTAGAAAACAAATTCGGCTTATCGTACTTCAACCAGTATAGTTGTAACCCGGTATTGAGCATTCCCAAAAAGGGCGAAGCGGTTTCTTCGGCCCAACTGCCTGCCCCATCATGAGCGAATTTAAATTTACTAATAATATATGGAGGGATTGCTTTTGTATAATTATATAAAGGTGTAACCGGTTTGTATTCTTCGTTAAGATGAACCATGGTAGCTCCGTAAGCAGAAAAATTAAGGGCAATTAGTTCATACTTTCCATTCTCAATAATTGCCTGGTAAGTTTTAAATACCCATTGCTCTATTAACTGCAAATCATCTGAAGGATAACCATCATCATCTTTTATTTCATCAAAACGAATGTACTCCTGGTGTACTTCTTTCAGGTTCTCATCGAATAAAAAGAATTTTTTATTCGTTTTTCCAATGTCGAATATGGCTGTAACTTTTATTTTCATATCCTGAACTTCTATAGTCCTGTTGAAATAATTTTTGTCCCTCTTTCAGCAATCAATTGCTCCCTTATTTTTAATGAACGGAATAATTGTAATGGCTGCAATGCACCGCCCGCTGTTACTCTTGCTTCTGCCACCAGTGGTCTTACATCGGTTCTGTAAGCAGCCTGCAACACTTCCTGTGCCTTTGCGGAATCGTTTGTATCTTGTGCTTCAACCAATGCAGTTTTATCAACCATCAATGCCTGTGCATAAGCAATCATGATGGCTTCTACTGATTGCAGTAAATCTTCCAGCGGGTCTTTTACATTGTGGCTTGCATCAATCATCCATGCTAAATCTGTAGCATGATTCATTCCTTTAGCATCCATACCTTCCACCAGTTCATTAAAAATTAAAAACAATTGGTATGGGTTGATGCTGCCAACGGTTAAATCATCATCCCCATATTTACTGTCGTTAAAATGAAAGCCTGCCAGTTTGTTTTCCATCATCAGCAAAGAAACAATTTGTTCAATATTGGCGTTGGGTAAATGATGACCAAGGTCTACCAGTGTGTATGCTTTATTTCCAAGTTTACTTGTATGTAATAAAGATTGCCCCCAATCTGCAACGGTTGTTGAATAGAAATTGGGTTCATATGCCTTGTATTCCAGGAAAATTTTCCAGTCACCGGGTAATGCTGCATATATCTCCTGCAAACTTTCGAGTGTATTCTGAAATGCTTTACGAAAATTCAATTGTCCCGGAAAACAGGAACCGTCAGCCAACCAAACTGTTAAGGCTTTTGAACCTAATGCAACTCCATTCTTAATTACTTCAATATTATGTTCAATTGCTTGTCGTCTTACAGACTTATTTATGTGTTGCAACGAACCAAATTTATAACTATACTGCTGACCCGGCTGATCCTGAAAAGTATTGGAATTAACCGCATCAAATTTTAACCCGTGTTGTGCAGCAAGTGCTTTGATGGCATTTGTATCTTTTGGAATATCCCAGGGTATATGCAATGAGATAGCGCCACTTGACTGATTGAGTGCATGTAGTAAACCAACATCCTGAATTTTTTGCTCTAAGTTAGCCGGCTCACCTCCTCCGCTAAAGCGGCCAAACCTGGTGCCACCTGTACCCAATGCCCAGCTTGGAATGGCCACCTGGAAGTCAATTAATTTTTTAAGCACTTCATCAATATTGCTGACTGAACCTGAAACAAATTCATAATTACGTTTATGTTCAGCAGAATAACTTTGATTCCGTTCTTCAATGAATGCTTTGTTCAAAATCATTTTCTATAATTTTTATTTAATGCCAGTTTGAATTTACGGTAAATAAATTACATAATTTAAAAGAATGGAAACAGGAGAATTATCTTCACTATCTTCCATGATGTCTTTCATATAAGCCCACCATTTTTTCATTACAGGATTTGCTGGTAAATCAGTTAATGCAACCCAGTATTTGTTTTCATCACACCAAACGATGCGTTTGTTGTTTCATACTAATAAGATTGCGTATTCACTTATGTATGTTGCTTATACTAAAGCTTCCAGGTTAGGCCATAAAGATTCATGACTCTTATTATATTCTTCTTTAAAACTTTAAAAATTGCATTTTAAAAGCAATACGCTTAACCATTGATTTTGCTGATTGATCAGCATCAGTTAGACTTCCAGCTTTAAAATTTTCGATTATAAATATATTTGATCGTTAAAATAAAATAAAAAGGTTGACAGATTAGAAAATCATCAACCTTTCTGATTGCTGCTTATAATGATCAAAAAAAAACTCAAGCATCATACCTCTTTCCCTTCTCCGATAGAGAAGGGACGGTGCTTCATACCTTTAATAAGCTTTTTATCTTCCATATCATCATCAAAACTTTACAAAACAGCAACTCATCCTTTCCACTGCTTATTAAGTGCTTTCAATTTTAAAAGTCTTTCAAAGTCCCCTTCGGGGGATTTAGGGGAGCTTTATCTCACAAATGCCATTGTCACACCACCATCCACATTCAAAATATTTCCGGTAGATTTATTTAATAAACCGCCTACAAATGCAAAACATGCATTAGCAATATCTTCGGTACTTATAACTTCGTTTAATAAAGAACGGCTGGCATAATAAGATGGCAATTCTTCTACATTAATACCGTAAGCCTGTGCCCTGCCTTCGGCCCAACCTTCATTCCAGATATTACTACCGGTAATTACCGCATCAGGATTGACTACATTTACACGAATACCATCTTTCCCCAATTCAGCAGCATTTAAACGACTCAGGTGCAATTGAGCCGCTTTTGCAGAACCATACCCTGCATTATTGGGACCGCTCACTAAAGCATTTTTACTTACTATATTAATAACATCGCCGCTCTTTCCCTGTTTCCGCATTACAGCAACAGCTGCCTGTGTTACAAGGAATTGTCCTTTCACTAAAACATCATACAGCAAATCCCAGTCCTTTTCAGTATGCTCTTCGATTGGTTTTGAAATCGAAAGACCTGCATTATTCACTACAATATCCACTCCGCCAAATGCTAAAGTAGCCGCATCCAAAGCTTTTCTTATCGTTTCGGCATTGGTAACATCCAATATTTCAGAAACAAAAACATCTTTTCCATATTGGAGTTTAAATTCTTCACTTGTTGCTTTCAAACGCACCTCATCTTTATCATTAATAAGAATACAGGCACCTTCATCCGCAAACTTTTTAGCAATAGCTTTCCCAATACCCCCTGCACTACCGGTAATAAGGGCAATTTTTCCCGATAATGCTTTTGGCTTTGGCATTCTTTGCAGCTTTGCTTCCTCCAATAACCAATACTCTATATTAAAGGCTTCCTGTTTTGGTAATGATGTGTATAATGAAATAGCCTCTGCGCCTTTCATTACATTGATTGCATTAATATAGAACTCTGCTGCTACTCTGGCTGTTTGTTTGTTTTTTGCAAAAGTGAACATCCCAATGCCGGGATAAAGAATAACAACAGGATTAGCATCACGCATTGCCGGACTATTGGGATGTTTGAAGGAAGTATAATATTCTGCATACATTTTTCTGTATGTCTCAAATGCCGGTTTAAGTTTTTCCCTTACAGAAGCTGCATCTTTTAAATCTTCGTTTGCTGATAAAGAAAGAACCAAAGGACTGATCTTGGTGCGAAGGAAATGATCAGGACAACTTGTACCCATGGAAGCTAATTTATCCAGATCATTAGAATTGATATATTCTAATACACGTTCATCATCGGTAAAATGGCCAATCATACTCATATCAGAAGAACAAAGCCCTCTTAATAAAGGAGCCAGCATAACCGCCTGCTGCAATCGTTGTTCAGCAGTTAAGGATTGAATTTTATTTCCTCCAAAAACGGGTGTGAGTTTACCAATATTATCCTGAAGGTAGTCGGCGCACCGTTCTATTACTTCTAATGTATTGATGTAACTCTCATAAGCCGTATCGCCCCAGGTAAATAAACCATGAGACCCTAACAAGATCCCACGGATACCTGGATTTTCATCTAAACATTTTTTTAGCTGCAAGCCCAGATCAAACCCTGGTCTTTGCCATTTTACCCAACCAATGGTACCATTAAATAATTCTTTCGTTATACGTTCACCATCTTTTGCAGCAGCAATTGCTATGGCTGCATCCGGGTGCAAATGATCTATATGTTTAAAAGGAAGAAAACCATGTAATGGAGTATCAATTGATGGAGCTTTTGAATCCAGGTCATAAATGCAATGATTGAATAGCTCCACCATTTCATCTTCATACTCAATACCACGGTATAAATTTTTTAAAGATCGTAAGCGATCGACATGCAAAGCAGCCAGGCCATTTTTTTTTAACGTTCCAAGATCACCACCTGATCCTTTCACCCACATTACTTCTTTTTCTTCCCCGGTCAAAGGATCTTTTGCCATTGCCTTGCAGGAAGTATTGCCCCCGCCATAATTGGTTAACCGGAGATCAGCGCCTAATAAATTTGAGCGATAGATCAACAAGGCCACTTCATCCCCTTTTAGCGATGCTGCTTTTTTTTCGTCCCACAAATAACTTACATGCTTGAATTGAGTTGATGTTCTTAATCCCATAATGCATATTTAAACCGACAACTAAATTTAATTTTATTTGATCGAATTGCCATATCCTACCAGCAATACTGAAAGAATAATGGTAATGATCCCGACGATCACTGTTGTTTTTGTTTTTTTGCTTACCCCTTTCCATTCTTTTAATACGAGGCCCCACATATTAGCTACCAGTATTATAAAAGCCATATGCAGAATCCATGAACTGGCCCCATTTCCAAGTTTACTTTCTCCCATACCATAGAAAAAAAACTGAAGAAACCAGGTAGTTCCCGCCAGTGCGGCAAATAGATAATTAGATCTTAAAGGAGTTTTTTTATTACTATAATCACCGAAAGTTTTATTCCGGGCATTCAGGATCATGCACCAGATAAAATTGGTAGTAAGCCCTCCCCATAATAACACGACATAGATCACATTGTTGCGGAATAAAAACTCACCTTCACCGGGGTGGGCAGTTGTCCATACTTCATTTGCCACCATAGCCATAGGTTTACCGGATTCAAGACCAAAATTGAAGCAGGCACTTAATACACCCGATACAATGGAAACAAAAAAACCCAAACCAAATTTGTATTCAGTTTTCATTTTCAAGCCGTGTAAATCTTTCATAGTACCAGCACTTAATTGTCTTTCTTTCATCATTCCAGCTTTTCCGCAAAAAATAATACCAATAATACATACAATTAATCCTGCTAAAACAATTAACCCCCAGCTGGAACCAATCAGCATGCTGAATGTGTCTTTACCTTCTTTAGGAAATACATCATAATAAACTGATGGTATCAGCGAGCCAAACACCATGCACAAACCCAGGATAATACTGCTGCCGAGTGAAATACCAAGATAACGAACACCCAAGCCATACGTTAACCCACCAATGCCCCAAAGCAAACCAAATAAATAAGTGATACCTAGTGTGGCAGTATCAGTTTGTTTTATAATATCAATAAAACCCGGAATGGTTAGGTATGCCGCAAGTGGCGGAACAATAAGCCAGGAAAATAGTCCCCCTATGATCCAATAACTTTCCCAAGACCAGCCCTTTACTTTTTTAAAAGGAATATAAAAACTGCCGGAGGCAAAACCACCTATAAAATGATAGATAATCCCAAAAATTACCAGCATATAATGTTTACTAAATTATAAGTTAAATACAGCCTGCTGTTATAAGTTAAATACAGCCTGCTGTAAAAGTAATCATCAGTTTAAATGTATCTGTTATGGACTGTCATGATTCTAAATTGACAAAGAGATATTTTTACTATCTTCAAAATCCGAGAGCCTTTTATCGTATGAGTTGTTATTCAACTTTAACTCTTTATTAATTTCACATAAAGGTTTAAAGCGCTTTATAAATATCCAAAGCGGTTTGAAACATGAAGGTCAATAACATGAAGATCAATAATATATACAAGATAATCACGGTAGATGAACTTTCCGCTACCCCCAAATATATGCAACTAGCGAATTCAATTATAAAAGGAATAGATGAAGGTAACCTTGAAAAAGATGAAATGCTACCATCCATTAATGAATTGAGTTATGAATTTGACATTGCTAGAGACACCGCTGAACGGGCATATAAGCACCTGAAAAAGTTGGGTATATTAAGCTCGGTTCCGGGTAAAGGATACTTTATTCTGAATACAGATATAAAGAAACAACTGAAAATATTTTTACTATTTAACAAACTGAGTTTTCATAAAAAACTTATCTACGATTCTTTTGTTGAATCACTTGGCAATGACGTTTCAATAGACTTTTACATTTACAATAATGATTTCCTGTTATTTAAAAAACTG
>JAWXCO010000207.1:0-3862 GCA_034408705.1 Bacteroidota bacterium | reverse complement strand
TCATTAATGAAAGAGGAGATAGAGCAGGTGCAAAAAGTTTGGGACGCTCCAATGGCAGGCTTTTTTACCTATGGCGAATATGGAAAATCCCTGTCTGCCGTACAGGCAGGAAAAATAGGAAAACATGAATTTCATAACAATGCCTGTTGTGTGGTGGCATTAAAAGAAAAATAATCTTTCGATAAACTCAAGATGACAAAAAAAACAAATTATGAAAGCAAAATCAATAAAAGGAAAATCGCCGTCAGCAATTGAAGAAGCATTAGCTGAAAGCAAAAAAGATGGTTACAGCCCAACGCTTGCATTTGTTTTCATCACTAAAATTGAACAGGCAGATGACTTACGTTCACTATTTGATAAATATGGAATTGCCATCTTCGGAGCCAGCACTTCCGAAAAATTTACTGAACAGGGAATTGAACCAGATGGTATTGTTGTATTACTATTAGACATTAATCCAGGCTATTTTAAAATTGTTTTAAAAGATTATCAGTTGGCTTCGCCCTTCGAATCAGCCCGTCAGGCTGGTCAATTTGGTGTGCAGGCATTTCAACATCCGGCATTCATTATTTCATCTGCTGACTACAGAATATCTGGAGAAGATGTGATCAACGGATTAATGGATGCGGCAGGCCATCATGCTACTATTATTGGCGGTATGGCCGGCGAGCATGTTAATTTTACGGGTATCGTATTTACAAATGATTCATCAGGTAACAGCGGTTTGCTGGCCCTCGTAATAGACGAGGATAAGATCGCAGTAAATGGTCTCGCTGTTTCGGGATGGAAGCCGGTAGGAACAGAAAAAGAAATTACAAAGGCTGAGGGATCCTGGGTCTATACCATCGACAATGAACCCGCCATGAAGGTTATCAAAAAGTTTTTAGGGAATGAAATATCTTTCAATACACAAACGGAAGGAGTGGTGCCGCTGAATATTGATTTTCCGTTGCAGGTTCAAAGAGCCTCAGGAACGCCTATGATCAGACCTGTTTTACTTTGGAACACCGCCGATCAATCTGTAATGGTAGGCGGAGGAGCCAAAGAAGGTGCAAAATTTCGTTTTTCACTGCCCCCGGATCTTGATGTGATTGATACGGTTGTTGAAAGCTCAAGGATAATAAAAGAAAAAAATATGCCGGATGCTGATGCATTGATCGTTTTTTCCTGCATAGGCCGGCTGGGATCATTCGGGCCAATGATTTCAGCAGAAATAGAAGGATTGGCAGCAATATGGAATAAACCAATGATAGGCTTTTTCTCGCTGGGTGAATTTGGAAAGCTGGACGACAGCCCCTGTGAATATCACGGCACTACAGTAAGCTGGGTAGCATTAAAGGAAAAATAATTTTAAACCGCTAATACAATTACGATGAAAGCAAAATCAATCAAAGGAACATCATCAGAAGAAATTCAAACCGCTTTGCAACAAAGTATGACCGATGGTTTTAAACCCACACTGGCTATTGTGTTTTTATCTCTCAAACAAGACATAGCCGGGGTTTCCAAAGTGCTGGATACAGCAGGAATAGTTATTTGTGGTTCCACCAGCAATGGAGAATTTATTGATGAAGAAATTGGCAAAGGTTCCATAGCCATCCTGCTACTGGATATGAATCGGGACTATTTCACTGTTTTATTTGATGAATTTCCCGAAAAAAATTACCGGGAAATAACCCAGGGGATGGCTAAAAAAGCATTGGAAAAATTTTCAACTCCAGCCTTTCTCATAGCAGGAAGCAATTTAGAAACAGATGCTGAAAAACTATTGTTTGGCTTTGAAGATATCATTGGCAAACAGGTAAATGTATATGGTGGAATGGCAGGTGATGATTTTACTTTTACCGAACAATTTGTATTTACCAATGGCAAATCAAGTAAACGGGGAATCGTTGCCGTAGTATTGGATGAAAGTAAAATAAAAATAAAAGGGATAGCTACCTGTGGCTGGAAGCCCATGGGTACCGAAAAAACAGTTACCAAAAGCGAAGGTAACCGGCTTTATACCATTGAGGATATCACTGTAATGGACCTCACTAAAAAATACAGCGGTATCGAAAACCTGAATAAAGATAATCCGGCAGTTATGATGGAAATAGCAACTAATTTTCCCTTGCAATTACAAAGAGAAAAAGGTGCCCCGGTGATGCGGCCCGGCCTGGTAGTAAACTGGGAGGATGGTTCATTTATCTGCAGCGGCTCTGTACCGCAGGGTGCAAAAGTCCGTTTCTCCCTGCCGCCCGATTTTGATGTAATAGAAAAAGTGGTGGAAGGTATTGAAGGATTGAAAGCAACAGAAATGCCGGAGGCCGATGCGGTAATAATGTATAGTTGCGCCGGCAGGCTAATGTCGCTGGGACCATTGATGAGCAAGGAAATTGAAGGCGTAAAAAATGTATGGAATGTACCTATGGCCGGAATGTTCTCCAACGCAGAACTGGCAAGGGCAACTGATGGAAATTTGGAAATGCATAACCTGACTACTTGTTGTGTAGCATTAAAAGAAAAATAATTTTTATGAACCCGGCTGTAGTGCTGCTATCATCGTCCCTTGCGTCGCACTCTTCAGGGTCCTGTTCAATACTGAGCTTGTCGAAGTATCAGCAAATACCGATTAATTAAATGAACCAGCACTTACAAAATATACTAACCATTATCCAGCAAGATGAAAATTTATCTGCCGAACAAAAAGCAGCCATTTCCAAATCACTAAAAGATGCGGACAAAGAATTAGAAATTACTGCCTTCAAATTGGACAGAACGGAAAAAGTAAAACGAACTACAGCCATTTTATTAGAAGAAACTATTGAAGAACTCGAACAAAAAAGAAAAGCCATTGAAGAAACCAATGATGCCCTGACAAAATCGCTGGAAGAATTAAAAGCGGCACAATCTCAGCTTATCCAATCCGAAAAAATGGCAAGCCTCGGCGAACTTACCGCAGGCATTGCACATGAAATTCAAAACCCTTTAAACTTTGTAAATAATTTTAGTGAAGTAAGTAAAGAGTTACTTGATGAAATGAAAATAGAATTGGATGCAGGTAAATTTGAAGACGCAAAAGAAATTGCCAACGATGTAATTCAAAATCTTGAAAAAATAAACCATCATGGCAAACGTGCCGATGCCATTGTAAAGGGAATGCTGCAGCACAGCCGCAGCAGCAGTGCCACCAAAGAACCAACCGATATCAATGCATTGACAGATGAATACATCCGGCTTTGTTACCATGGCTTGCGTGCAAAAGACAAATCATTCAATGCCACCATAAAAACAGAATTTGATAACAGCATCGGAAAGATCAATATCATTCCGCAGGATATTGGAAGGGTGGTTTTGAATTTATTGACGAATGCTTTTTATGCTGTAGCAGAAAAGAAGAAACAACAACCTGAAGGTTATGAACCAACTGTTAGAGTGAAGACTTCCCAGAATCCGCCTAACGGCGGAGGCAGGGGGGCCGAAGTTTTGATTTCTGTTACAGACAACGGCAACGGCGTCCCTCAAAAAGTATTGGATAAAATATTTCAACCATTCTTTACCACCAAACCAACGGGGCAAGGAACGGGATTGGGGTTGAGTTTGAGTTATGATATTGTGAAAGCGCATGGTGGGGAATTAAAAGTAGAGACAAAGGAAGGGGAAGGAAGTGAGTTTACTATTAAACTTCCATTGTAAAGTTCAATTAAAAAACAACCGAGGTACAAATTGTACCCTAGTTGAAAATTATAAACTGCTAAATAAATTATTATGAGCAACATTAAGTTATTTGAAAGCAAACAGATAAGAACCGTTTGGAATGAGCAGGAACAAAAATGGTATTTTGTTGTAGCGGATGTGGTGCAGGTTCTTACAGATACAC
>JAWXCO010000206.1:0-9544 GCA_034408705.1 Bacteroidota bacterium | reverse complement strand
TCCATTGACCAATATTCCTTACTGCTGCCTCCCGTAGGAGTCGGGCCCGTGTCTCAGTGCCCGTGTGACTGGTCGTGCTCTCACACCAGTTACTGATCGCAGGCTTGGTGGGCCGTTACCCCGCCAACTACCTAATCAGCCGCACAGCCATCTTCAAGTGATAAATCTTTAATAACAAAGTGATGCCACTCTGTTATGCTATGGGGTATTAATCCAAATTTCTCTGGGCTATTCCCCGCTCGAAGGAAGGTTCTGTACGTGTTCCGCACCCGTTTGCCGGTCGCCATCAGATGTATTGCTACACCCATGCTGCCCCTCGACTTGCATGTATTAAGCCTGCCGCTAGCGTTCATCCTGAGCCAGGATCAAACTCTCCATTGTAAATGATGTTTGATACTGACAGTATAAAATTTCTCAAGAAAAATTAAACGTGTCAAATCGAATGTTATTCGCTTGACTTACCTTTTGTTTTTTCCGACTCATGGCTATGAGTCGGAATGCTATTGTTTCCTAACTTTCAAAGATCTTTGTGGCCTTCGCTTCGCTCAGGC
Organism: Bacteroidota bacterium; assembly: GCA_034408705.1. Taxonomy (GTDB): domain Bacteria; phylum Bacteroidota; class Bacteroidia; order Chitinophagales; family Chitinophagaceae; genus JJ008. The sequence continues at coordinate 8,993 of JAWXCO010000206.1, read as the reverse complement.
TGATAACGTTTTTGAGTCGTTATCATCTACCGTTATTTCTAACGGATTGCAAAGGTAAGGGCCGTATTGTTTCTACCAAATTTTTCGACAATTATTTTTCAAGAAAAATCGAATCTTTTGGCGTGAAAATCAACTCGTTTTGTGAAGAACTAACTCCGTTTTTTTGGAGCGGACGGCAAAGGTAAGGGTTTGTTACTTACCAGCAAATTTTTAGACTCAATTTTGTTCACATTTGCCGCATCCTAAATTCACAAAACCTTCAGAGAACTACCCGTTTTATTTGAACGGGCGGCAAAGATAAGGATGTGGTACTTGCCAGCCAATAAATTTGATAAGAAAAATGTTAATAAGAGGAAAATGCAGTGCTGGCAAGGGATTCAGCGGATTTTTTTTTTGCCCCGGTATTTTGAAAATGAACACACCCCTTAAAAAATGAGCAATTTTCCGCTTTTACCTGGAAATTTCAATGCCTATCCTGTTGATTAAGAATGTTGAAGGGCAGTGGAAAACTCAGCAAAAACCCCGGATTACCTTCATTTTGAGGCTTTTGACCTATGATCTGAGTAATTATTTGGCAGGCTAAGCAGGCGTAAAAGCTCTGTTTCAGTTTATTTGCCTTTAGGATAGCTGACTTCAACCAGGAATAAGCCGTGCGGAGGTACTCCAAAACTCGCTTTAGTGCAATCCCTCGCCTGAATGATGCTTTTAAATTCAGCCAGGCTAAGAGAACCACGCCCCACTTTCAACATAGTGGCCGTAAGTGCACGCACCATTCCTCTTAAAAAACGGTTGCCTTTAACGTTATAAACCAGGAACTTATCTTGCAATAACCAATTGCTTTCTTCGATATTGCAGACAAAGGTTTTAACCTGGGTATTTCGTTTTGAAAAAGAAGTGAAATCCGTATATCCCTTAATTAATGCAGCAGCCTCCTCCATGATCGCCATATCCAATTTATAGGGGAAAAAATAAGCCCGGTCTTTTAAGAATGGATCCTTCTCCCGGTAGATAAAGTAATTATAGTGCCTGCTTCGTGCATCAAAGCGGCAATGTGCTTCGGGAGCAACTTCCCTGATACTCTTTATTACGATATCATCCGGTAAAATCGCATTCAACTTATACGCAAAATGAGGATGTAATGCTCCTTGATAATCAAAGTGGAGAAAATTTTGCAGGGCATGTACCCCGGTATCTGTCCTGGAAGACCCGGTCATGGTGATATTCTCCCGTTGAAGAATTTCAAATGCTTTTTCTATCTCGGCCTGGACTGTATTTGCATTTTGCTGCGACTGAAAACCGCTGTAGGCAGTGCCTTTATAAGCAACTTCTAAGAAATAACGCGGCATGGAGATTTAATTACGCAGCATGGCTTTGAAACGGCTGATATAATACTCATCTTTTAGTTCCGCCTGGAGAGTGGGGAATGTCTGTGTATCCGTAACGAATGAATAGGATGCATCCAAAAATTTATACTTCCCCTCATCTGTAAGAAATAACACCGCAAGGTTTTTCAATTGCCAGGTGGAAAAACATTTGAGCTTATAATACTTTTTTGCTTCGGCGATCATATCATCATCCGTTTCTGTTGCTGCCATTCTTTTCCGGAGTTTTACAAAATCATCCCCCGTAGCCACGTCTTTACAATTATTTTTTGCAACCACCTTTTCAACTACCGGCTCAATTGGCTTTTCAACGATTGCTTTATTTTCTCCGCTTACATCATCTCTTGCCGGCAGATCGCTGGTCTTTATAAATAGCTTCTCGTCCTTTGGTTCTTCTTTTACAAGCGTCACCGCCGGCTTGGGATTGGGTATCACCAGGCGTATGGTATCTTTTATTCCGTTCTCATAGTCATCAATATAGACAAGACCAAATCCCTCCGTTGTAGAGCTTTCTGACCATTTCTTTACCTGTGATGCTTTATATAATTCAGCAGCAGTATTCTGTGCCGCTACTTTTGGCTCTTCCGCCACGACGGACAAGTCGATTTTTACTCCTGCTGGATCTACTGTTTCGGCAGGCTTCGCAACAACGGACTCTTTTACTTCTTCTTTTTTTACCATTGGCTCTTCCACCAATTTAACAGCAACCATTTCTTTTGACATTGCTTTGGATTCTTCCTTCACCATGGATGAATCCTTTTTTACGATCGTAGGTTCCACTATCTCTACTGTTTTAATAGCAGGCATTACTTCTCCTTTAATTTCTTCCTTCTTTACAATAAGTTCTTCTGCTTTTTCTGCCGGCTTATTTATAACAGCTTCTTTTATTTCTGCTTTAGGAGGTTCTGTTTTTACAACCGCTGATTCAATCGCTTCAGCAGGTTTTGTTACAACAATTTCCTTTACTTCCACTTTCGGCACTTCCGCCACGGCGGTCAACTCCTTTTTTATTTCCGGGACCGCTACTACTGTCTTTATCTCCTCCGCTTTCGGCTCTTCCGCCACTGCGGTCAACTCCTTTTTAACAGGTTCTTTAAGGGCTACCACTTCAACTTTTTTTTCTTCCACTTTCGCCACAACCGGTTTCTCCTTTAAGGAAGGATCATCCGCTGCCTTAGAAAGAATTTCCGTAAAAGCTGATACATCGCCTGTTTCACCTTTTGGATTATCTTCTACCGATGCCTTACCCGAGACGGACATTTGTATTGCTAATGTTTGCAGGTCGAAAAGCCCCCAGCCTTTTTCGCCAAAATTTTTTAATAAATAGCCATGGTCTTTTTTACTGACCATAACTGCAAAATTCTGTTCCGGCCATTTGCCCTGGGGAAACCCGACGCTAAAGCTATAGGTACTATCAACCAGTTTGGATAAAATAATATACCCCGAAGCAGTTGAGCTGCTTACCTTCTCATTCATTTTTACAAAAAAAGGCTGCTCGGCTTCGGTTTGTATATAGATAAAATAAACCTTTTGGGAAGATGCAGTTAAAACAAACAGGGAAAACATAAGGGACAGGTGGAGTTTCTTCATTTTTCCGGAATTGGGTTAATATATCAAAATTACTTGAAATCCGGTGACTTACCCAAGACCTGCCACAACAACTTGTTAAATAATAGAACCTCCTGTCCTTTTTGTACCCCGGGAAATTGTCTATTGCTCTAAATTTGCCGCACTTAAATAATTTATATGAAGAAACTATTGTCCGCAATTTTCTTACTCAGTTCAGGATATATGGTTCAGGCCCAGTCACCGGCCGACACTTCCTGGAAAAAAGAGTACCGTGAAACAGCTACCAAGATCAATAACCTGGTACATACCAAACTGGAATTAAAACCCGATTTCAGCAAATCATATTGCTACGGCAAAGCCTGGCTTACGCTAAAACCACATTTTTATCCAACCGACTCCCTGAACCTGGATGCAAAAGGAATGGAGATAAAAAAAGTGGCTTTGGTAAAAGGCACGCAGCAAATCTCATTGAAATATACCTATGATGATTTGAACCTGCGTATTCAATTGGATAAAGTCTACAAGTCAAATGAAAGTTATATTATCTACATAGACTATACCGCCAAACCCGATGAATTTGAAGAAAAATACGGCCAGGGTGCTATGCTGGGTATAAAAGGAATGTATTTTATCAATCCAAAGGGAGAAGAAAAAGATAAACCAACACAGATCTGGACACAGGGGGAAACAGAATCCAGTTCCGCCTGGTTTCCTACCATTGACAGAACCAATCAGCGCTGTACACAGGAACTGACCGTTACTGTAGATAATAAATACATCAGCCTGTCCAATGGCAAACTGGTCAGTCAAAAGAAAAATACCGATGGCACCCGCAGCGATTACTGGAAAATGGAACTGCCACATGCTCCTTATCTTTTCTTCTTAGGCGTTGGAGAATATGCAATAGTAAAAGACAAATGGAGAGATAAAGAGGTTAATTACTACGTAGAAAAGGAATATGCACCGGTAGCAAAAAAAATATTTGGTAACACTCCGGAAATGATGACTTTCTTTTCAAAAATAACCGGGGTTGATTATCCCTGGATTAAGTACTCCCAAATTACCGGAAGGGATTATGTGGCCGGTGCCATGGAGAATACGACCGCCACTATTCACCAGGAAAGTGCGCAGCAGGATGCCCGTGAACTGGTAGATGGCAATAACTGGGAGAGTACTATCGCCCATGAATTATTTCACCAGTGGTTTGGTGATTATGTAACGACAGAAAGCTGGAGCAACCTGACATTGAATGAATCCTTTGCCAACTATAGCGAAACCCTATGGGATGAATACAAGAAAGGTAAAGATGCGGGTGATGCCCAAAACTATGAGGACATGCAGGGCTATTTGCAAAGTGGCAGCGAAAAAAAAGACCTGGTCCGTTTTCATTATGCAAACCGGGAAGATATGTTTGATGCGGTAAGCTATAATAAAGGAGGCCGTATCCTGCATATGCTGAGAAACTATGTGGGCGACAGTGCCTTCTTCAAAGCGATCAACAATTATTTAACTACCAACAAATTCAAATCGGCAGAAGCACACCAATTGCGCCTGGCTTTTGAAGAAGTGACCGGCCGTGACCTCAACTGGTATTTTAACCAGTGGTATTTTGGCAGTGGTAATCCTTCAGTGGATATTGATTATGTTTATAATGATGTAGCGGGCAAAGTAAATGTGATCATAAAGCAAACACAGAAAACAGGTAAGCTCTTCAAACTGCCGCTTGCGATCGATATCTATGAGGGTAGCAATAAAGTAAGACATACTGCATGGGCTATGAATGCAGTGGATACATTTACATTTAACTACAGCAAAAGACCAGATCTTGTCAATGTGGATGGCGACAAAATAATGCTGTGGACCAAAAAGGATAATAAGACACTTGAGAATTATATACACCAATATAAATATGCCGGCAACTACCTGGACAGAAGAGAAGCTATTGATTTTGCTTCCAAAAAATTAGATGATCCAAAGGCTGTTGAACTTGTAAAAACAGCCCTGACCGACAAATATGAGGGTTTGCGCAATCTTGCTATCAGCAAAACAGACCTGCGGAAAGAATCGATAAAAACCGGGTTCGAACCTATTTTATTGAACCTGGCCAAGACAGATAAATATCCCACTGTAAGAGCTGATGCTATTCAAAAGCTGGGAGAATATAAGAAGCCTGAATATATTGCTTTGTTCAAAGCCGCTACAAATGATTCATCATATTCCGTTGCAGGTACTGCATTAATGGCCCTGGGCAAAGTGGACCCTGCCCTTGCAACAGCAGTATCAAAGCAGCTTATTGATAAACCAAGCAAAGGAGTTTTGAAGGAAGCCATCATGACCGAGATCGTAAAATCCGGTGATGAGAACATGGCCGATAAGATCATTGGTGAATTTGCAAAAATGTCCATGAGCCAGGAGAAATTCCAGTCTCTTAATACATTAGGTGTTTATTTATCAGCTATAAAGAATGCAGATAAAGTAAAATGGGGTGTGGATGAAATTGTAAAATTCAGGGATGGGGTACCTGCCAATTTCAGGAATCAAACCGATCCTTTTATCAATGGCATGGTGCTAAAAGGAATTTTGACCAAGAAAGATAAAGAAGCGAAAGAGAATGCAGGAAATGCCTCTTTGAAAGAGCTGGTTGAGTATATTAAATCAAAGTTGCCGGAAGAAGATAAGAAGGGATTTGCCCCAAACCCCTAGGGGGCTAAGCAATATTCACTCTAAAATAAGAAACCCTTCTATTGCAGAAGGGTTTCTTATTTTATATAATTCAGGATTAGTATTACCAACTACCACTGGCTCCACCACCACCGAAACTTCCACCACCGAAACCACCAAAGCCACCTCCACTGCTGCTTCCTCCGCCGGACCATCCACCGCCGCCACGACCGCTGCTGCCAAGCATACTACCTATAATCCAGCCGGTTCCAGACGACATCACACCTCCACCACCATTTCGGCCACCACCCAATCCTCCGAGGATCAGGAATAGTAGGATCAAACCAATGATAGCGCCTAAACCAGTTCCTTTTTTCTTCTTACTGCCATAGCCCGAAGGTGCTTTGTATTCGCCTGCCGCCGCTTTTATTATGTCATCAGCAGCCCGGTCCAGTCCACGATAATAATTATCCTCTTTGAAATAAGGAGTTATCGAATTATCAATGATACTCTTCGAAGTAATATCCGGGATAGCACCTTCCAATCCATAGCCTACTTCAATGCGGATCTTACGGTCATCCTTTGCTACCAGTACAATTATTCCATTACTAAATTCTTTTCCACCAATCCCCCATTTCCTACCGAGGGCTAAGCCATATTCCGATATATCATATCCGCTAAGGGTTGGAATGATTACAACAGCAATTTGTGTGGAAGTGCTGTCATCATACAACACTAGTTTATTTTCCAATGATTGCACCTGTGCAGGTGTAAGCGTATTGGTATAATCATTAACTAATTTAGGAGGACTGGGCCTGTCAGGAATTTCTTTTTCAATCTGTGCCTGTACACAAAAAGATAAAAGAAAAAATATGGCGGTTAAAAAAAGTTTCATTAAAGTTTATCTGCCAAATTGAATATCGTCAGAAAGTTCATTTTTGTCCTTATTCGTATAAGGAAAAAATTGTTGGAGAGCCTGGCCAATATCCTCGACACAACCTGCAATACCCAATGCATAATTATCCCGATTAAAATCCCTCATCATTTTAATTACCTCGGTGTTCCAATAGTCTGGCCCCACTTTACGATGAATACCTTCATCTCCAAACACCGCAAACTGGTGATCCTTTATTGCCACATAAACCAGCACCGCATTCCTTTCTTCAGTGTCCTGCATGCCCATTTCTGCAAATAATTCAACAGCCCTGTCCAGCGCATCCATATAACTGCACCGGCTTTCTACATACACCTTTACTTCTCCGCTGGTAGAACGTTCCGCATTTTGAATAGCTGAAACAATCAGGCGTTGCTCTTCTGCACTGAAGAATTTTTTCTTCCGTTTAAAAAGGGAAAACATGCCGGCTCTGTTATTTAATATTAAAATTCACATCCGGAGCTTTGTCAGAACCAGGATCAGATTTATAAAAGGCTTTTTCTTTGAAGCCGGCTATACCTGCAATCAGGTTCTTTGGAAACCTTTTCACATTAAGATTATAAGACTCTACCGATCCATTATAATCCTGTCGGGCCACATTGATACGATTCTCCGTTCCTTCAATCTGCGTTTGGAAATCCTGGAATGATTTGGTGGTTTTAATATCTGGGTAGTTCTCTACATATCCAAGCAAATTGGAAAATGCGCCTTTCATTTGTCCCTGAGCCTGCTGGTATTTATCCATACTTGCCTGGTCATCCACATTGACAGTAGTAGAGCCGAGTTTTGCTCTTGCTTCCACGACATCTTTTAAAAGCGATTTTTCAAAATTCGCAGAGGCTTCAATAGTTTTGATAACACTGCTGTACAGATCGGTGCGTCGCTGGTAATTCGTTTCCACATTACCCCAGGTTTTTTTTACGTTTTGATCGCCTTTTACTAAACTGTTATAACCATTGCATCCCCATACACCTAATATAAGGACCAGGCCAAGAATAACTAACAAAGTAATGTTACGGGTTCCTTTCATTGTTATAATTTTTATTAAAAGTAAAATTAGCACTTTTACAATTCCGCAAGGTAAAATTTCGGTTGACAAGGTTTTCCTGTCGGTGAAAGGACAAAAAGGGTAACTTTACGGCATCATTTTAGCTTTTAATAAAGCAGATTCAGTATTTATGAGTGTAATAAAAAAGCTTGCCGCAGTTGCCATTCTTGCTTTTCTTACCTTCACAAATTGTAAGAAAAAAGACAACCCAAATCCTACTAACCCAGTTATTCCCGGTTCAGTAACTATAAAGGACTCCGTAATAGTTACAGGTCTGAATCATCCCTGGGAGATATTATGGGGGTCTGACAATTTTATCTGGATGACAGAAAGGGGTGGAAAGATAAGCCGTTTAAATCCTGCCACTGGAACAGTTTCATTGCTTCATACGATTACAGAAGTGTTTGCTTCTGGAGAAGGTGGATTACTTGGAATGGTTTTGGATCCTAATTTTTCAACGACACCCCATGTTTTTGTTGCGTACAATTATAATTCAAGCGGATATAAGAAAAAAATTGTCCGATTTACTTATACAGGGTCAGCGTTAACAAGTCCGGTAACTATAATTGAAAACATTGCTGCGTCTTCTATCCACAATGGCTGCCGCTTAGTTATTACACCGGATTTGAAATTGTATATAACTACCGGTGATGCTTCCAATCAAACATTGCCTCAAAACACATCAGTATTAAATGGAAAAGTGCTGCGGTTGAATCTTGACGGAACTATTCCTGCTGATAATCCTGTTGCCGGAAATCCTTATTGGAGTTTCGGTCACCGCAATGCTCAAGGCCTTGTTTATGCTAACAATATATTGTATAGTAGCGAACATGGACCCAGTAGTGATGATGAAGTAAATATTGTTGAAAAAGGAAGAAACTATGGCTGGCCGAATGTACCTGGCTTCTGTGATCCGGGTACGGAACAAACTTTTTGTATTGCCAATAATGTAAGAGAACCATTGAAAGCATGGACACCAACAGTGGCTGTTTGCGGTTTGGATTATTATAACAACGACCTGATACCCCAATGGAAAAATTCTTTACTGTTAGTGGCATTAAGAGAATCAAGGATGTACCAGTTGAAATTAGATGCGGCAAACACCAGCATTGCTTCAACCACTGAATTTTTTGTGAACAGCTATGGGAGGATGAGGGATGTTTGTATTTCTCCCGCAGGAAAAGTTTATATCTGCACCAGCAATGGGGGTAATAATGACAGAATTATTGAAGTGAGAAAACTTTAACCTGCGATATGTGTCAGTTGCTCTTCGAGACATCAGACACAGCAACTCGCCGCCAAATTAAAGTAGGGGGCAAAGCTATTTAACTTTGCCGCCCTCTCACACCACCGTATATACTTACGTGTACGGCGGTTTCTTTAAAGTGATTTACGATGT
>JAWXCO010000205.1:0-22874 GCA_034408705.1 Bacteroidota bacterium | reverse complement strand
CTGTGCGGCTTGTCCCGAGCCGGTCGCTAAAGCGGCTACACCCCCTTCCAGCGCAGCCATACGCTGTTCAAAAACATCCGTGGTCGGATTCATAATGCGTGTATAGATATTCCCGAATTCTTTCAGGCCAAACAGGTTGGCAGCATGCGCGGCATTGTTGAATGCGTAAGATGTTGTCTGGTAGATTGGAACAGCCCTGGATTTGGTTGTAGGGTCAATTTGTTGGCCTGCATGCAGCTGTAGTGTTTCGAAGTGAAGATTGTTACTCATAAAATTTTTTTTAAATTATACGATCCTGGTTAATTAAAAATGGTGGCAATAAAGTAAGGCGGTGGGCCTTTTGGGTGTTGTGTAGAAGTATGCCTTACGGCATACAACAATAGCAACAGGCACAACAAGGATTTGTTGAGATGAATATTGTTGCTGTTGTTGTGTGTAATTGCATAAATACTCTATAAAAATAATAGACTTCATTGACTGCCCCAAAATTTATTTTTAGTTTTGCTTAAAATTAAATGTTAAGGAATGGTCTGTAAAAACAGTTTATTCCCCGGCCCTGCGCAGTGCCGGGTGGTTAAAAAATTGCTTTACAGAATGTTATAGGATGCTTATCAGGAAAGTGAAGGAGCCTAATTGTTTAGATAAATCCTGTTTTGGAGTGCTTTTGAGGTTAAAATCTCTTCCGCTGATTTTTCCAACAAAGCTTGGGTAGTTGGAAGCTTCAGCTGTTGAAACGAAAAAAGCTCACCCGGTAAATCAGATGAGCTTTTAATATATTGAAGAAAATATCTCTTAAGCTTTGAATCTGACTTATCTGTCACCCGTTATAAACGAGAGCTGGAATTGGCACCTTTCCCCCACTATTATTCTTGATGACAAATTTTGTTTGTCACCCCGAGCAATGCGAAGGGAGGTTGTCAAGGCTTCACAGGGCCATTACCCTCTGCCTTTCTTGATAAGTATGTTTAAAGAACTGATACAAAGATAAGGAACTCGATTCTTGATTTCCAAATCCAATCTGTTGATTTATTACAAACTGCTGTTCGTAATATGCATGGAATGCTTATTGGCAAAGGGTTTTAACTCCCTAAATTTTTTTCTAACCATTCCTGCTGTGAGTGTGCAGGCTGATCGATCAATACTTTATCTTCAATTTTTTCCTGCGCCCGGCGGATGGATTTGCTGATCATTTTATGTTCAATTACTTCCTCTTCTTTCATTCCCAGCTGTTTCATCATCTCCACTATCTTATCTGCCCCGAATTGTTTGAAGAGTGGGTCTCCCAGGGATGAAAAAACCACAGGCACTTTTACATTCAATTTTTTATATAGCTCTTCTTCCTTACTTCTTAAAGGATAATGTTCTGTGAAGACGATTGTATTACCATCGATTTGAGGATGGCCTGCTTCTCTAAGACTTAGCAAGGTAACCGGCTCAATAGTTTGTGTCGCGAAAAAAGAAGTTGCTTCCCGCAAACTATCATCGAACCAAAAAATAAAGACTGTATTCTTATCACGGTTCCATTCGGCCAGCAGTGCCTGAAGCCTGGCAGCCCCTGAGATAGTTACTTTATCAACCACTTTCAGTTCTTGGTCTTTCTTTTTAAACAGGTTCAGCATAAACATACATTTTCAGTTCATAAAAGTAAGGACAAAGAGGCTGCAAAAATGCAACCTCTTCGTTTGTTGTTACTGTAATGAACCGTCCCAATACTACTAATTAATTCATAACTGTCTCTTTCACCATCTTGGTACCTGTGTAAGTCCAGGTCTGTGGTTTTTTCTCTTTCTTAATTTTCGTTTTAGCTGTTTTTGATTTTACTTTCACTTCTTCAATCGGTTCTGTTACCGGTACAAAAGCGGAAGCCGGGTCAGCTGCATTGAATTCTTTGCCAATTAAAATGCTCAGGTTGTTTGTTTCTTTATCAAAGATCAATGTCCCTTCCTGAATGTCTTTACCCTCTTCATTTTTTTGGGAAGGAATTTTATACGTAGCCGGAGATTTTCTCAGCATAGCTTTTAATTTTCCCTGGGGAAGCCCGGCTATCCAGATCACTCCTTTATTTTGCTCATCCTGTGAAACGATAATATGTGCGGCATCGGCGTTGCTAGCAGATTCAAATTCACCAAGTACAGGGAAAATATCTGCTGTAGTTAATGCAGGTCTTGTAGATACCATTTTATCCTTGTACTTGGAAGTAATGGAGTCGACGGTCGGATTAGTTTTTGCATCCCAGGTTTTTACCGGTTGAGGTGGTAGTGGGTCTGTTTGCTGGGCAGAAGCGGATAGGGTCAATAAACATAAAGCTATGCTACCCATTATTACAAAGGTTTTTTTCATAAGTTACTATTTTTTAATGATTGAATTGATACTGCCGCAACACTTCAAAATACTGTGCCAGAATAAAATTTTGTGGATAACTTAAACAAGTTTCCTGTTATTGCCTTCCCATTAATATGACACAACTTTTTCGTTTCCAGTTTGTTTACGCAGTAATTACTTGGAAAAAAAATTAGAAAAATTGAACCAGTCAGGGAGAGCGGAGTGGTTGCGAATTGAATCAGTATCTTCGTTAATCAGCGTATGGCAAAGAAAAATAGTAACGGAACAGCTAATCTTATTCAGCAGAAAGAATCAATAGAAGTATTTGGAGCCAGGGTTCACAACCTGAAGAATATTGATATTTCGATTCCCAAAAACAAACTCGTCGTTATTACCGGTATCAGCGGCAGTGGTAAATCTTCCCTGGCCTTTGATACGATCTATGCAGAAGGACAACGCCGGTACATGGAAACCTTTGGCGCTTATGCCCGACAGTTCATTGGTGATATGGAGCGACCCGATGTAGACAAGATTACTGGTCTTTCCCCGGTTATTTCAATTGAACAGAAAACCACGAATAAAAACCCCCGATCCACCGTAGGAACAGTTACGGAGATTTATGATTTTCTCCGCTTATTATTTGCCCGGATTGGCGAAGCTTATTCCTATAATACCGGGAAGAAAATGGTCAAGTGGAGCGAGGAAGAGATCGTCGATAATATTTTCAAAAAATATAAAGGGAAAAAAATTGCGTTGCTCGCCCCGCTGATCCGTGGCCGGAAAGGACATTACAGGGAGTTGTTTGAAGATGTACGGAAAAAAGGGTTTTTGAAAGTGAGAATTGATGGTGAGATAAAAGATATAACCCCCAAGATGCAGGTGGACCGGTATTCAATCCACGATATCGAATTGGTAGTAGACAGGTTGCAGGTAACCGATGATTTAAAACCAAGGCTTAGCGAGAGTGTACAGCAAACATTGAAACTGGGTAAGGACCTGTTATTCCTGCTCGTAGATGATTCGAAATTTATACAATACTCAAAATTGCTGATGTGTGAGGATACAGGTATCAGTTACGAGGAACCATCACCCAATGCTTTTTCGTTCAATTCTCCCTACGGTGCCTGCCCGGTCTGCAAAGGACTTGGCATCAAGCACCATATCAATATGGAAGCAGTAATCGCTGATCCAACGCTGAGCATCAGTGAAGGTGGCATTGCTCCATTGGGTCAGGAAAGGGATGCATGGGTCTATCGCCAGGCACAGGAAGCAGCTAAGAAGAATAAGATACCATTAACTGCAGCGGTTAATAAACTCACGAAGAAGCAGCTCAACATCATGTTGTATGGTAATGAAGAAGGACAGCAGGAAGAACTGGATTTCGAGAACATGAAATTTGACCCGCAAGCTCCGTTTGAAGGGATTATTAATATGCTGCAACGATGGTTTGCCAATCCATACAGCGAAACGATCAGGGAATGGACAGAAGATTATATGGTCATACGACCCTGCGATAGTTGCGGGGGGGCAAGGCTAAAAAAAGAAAGCCTTTGGTTCAAAGTGAACGGAAGAAATATTGCTGAGCTCAGCAATATGAATCTTGATAACCTGGCCGCCTGGTTTGATGGAATTGAACTGATGCTGGATAATAAAAGAAAGACAATTGCCAAAGATGTTTTGAAAGAAATACGGGAAAGACTGCAATTTTTGCTGGATGTTGGATTGACCTATCTTACTTTGTACCGGCCTTCCAGGACCCTCAGTGGTGGTGAGTCGCAGCGGATACGGCTCGCCACACAGATCGGATCCCAATTACAGGGAATCACATATATATTGGATGAACCATCCATTGGTTTGCACCAGCGGGATAATCAACAATTGATCGGTGCTTTGAAAAACCTCCGGGATATTGGGAACAGTGTAATTGTCGTGGAGCATGATAAGGATATTATGCTGGCTGCCGATCATTTAATAGATATTGGTCCGAAAGCTGGCTTTCATGGCGGCAGGATCGTAGCGGAAGGAGATCCCAGGCAACTACTTAAATTAGATACGCTGACCTCCGGCTACCTCAACGGCCATTATAAAATTATTGTACCTGCCGAAAGAAGAAAAGGCAATGGAAAATTTTTAGAATTAACAGGTGCCAAAGGAAATAACCTGCAAAACGTGGGTGCAAAATTTCCGTTGGGAAAGTTTATTTGTGTTACAGGTGTCAGCGGCAGCGGCAAGTCTACCTTTATCAATGAAACACTGTATCCCATTCTATCCAAACATGCTTATGGTTCCAAAATGACCCCGTTAGAATATAAATCCGTGAAAGGACTGGAGCATATTGATAAAGTAATTGAAATCGATCAGTCGCCGATCGGGCGGACACCTCGAAGTAATCCTGCTACCTATTGTGGTTTTTTTACAGAGATAAGAACGTTGTTTGCATCCATTCCGGAGGCCAAAATCCGTGGTTACACGGCCGGTCGTTTTTCTTTTAATGTAAAAAGCGGTCGCTGTGAAGTATGTGAGGGTGGGGGAATGCGGGTCATTGAAATGAATTTTTTACCGGATGTATATGTGCATTGCGAAAAATGCAATGGTAAACGCTATAACCGGGAAACGCTAGAGATACGATACAAAGGAAAATCTATTGCCGATGTACTCGAGATGACGGTGGAAGAAGCGGTTGAATTCTTCCAGAATGTGCCCTATCTCTATCGTAAAATAAAAGTACTGGAAGAAGTGGGGCTGGGGTATATTACGCTTGGGCAATCTGCCGTAACTTTAAGTGGGGGAGAAGCACAACGGGTAAAACTTTCGACCGAATTGTCCAAACGGGATACCGGTAAAACATTTTATATCTTAGATGAACCGACTACCGGGCTACATTTTGAAGACATTCAGCACCTGCTGGAAGTATTGACCAGGCTGGTGGACAGGGGTAATACGGTCCTGGTGATCGAACATAATATGGATGTGATAAAAGTGGCAGACCATATTATAGACTTAGGTCCGGAAGGAGGGGATGGCGGCGGTAGAATTCTGTTTGAAGGAACACCGGAAGAACTGGTGAGGAATAAAGAAAGCTATACTGCGCAATTCTTAAAAATGGAAATTTAATACAATTTGAAAATGTCCTGATTTGAAGATGAAGATATCCAATCAGCAGTATTGATTTTTATTAGCTGGGCAATTTCTCACAGAGTCCTGCGGACAAATTTTTAAATTAATTAATCATCAAATTTTTAAATCAACATGGGATTCGATAAACTCAGCGGACTACCGGAATGGGAGGATGATGATTTCCAGGAAGATGACAATGAAGGGGAGCAATGGAAACCACGGCCTACCAGCGATGCCTGTAAAGCGATGTATGAGCAATGGAAACAGGTGATGATCGTATTGAAGGGGGCTATTGAATCTAACCCCGAAGCAGCTTCAGAGGATGATGAACTTCCGGAGGGATTCCAGGAAGATTATAAAGACATGATCATGGGGGATGCCTACCAGGTGGCGGTCAAGATCAAAAGTTCAGAAGCTGGTTTATATATGATACGGATGGAAAATGCATCTATCATCCGCAAGAGTGCACAATTTATCAGCTCAGCTATGCTGACCATGATATCGGAGAACAGCATAGAAGAATCACATGGTATGGTGATACGGGAGGAGATCGATAAGTTTCGCCTGCTCTTCCGTCATTGGGTCAGCACTTTTGAACGGGATGAGTATGAAGACGAGTGGGGATTGTTCTAACAACAAAAATTTCCGGTACGTGTATAAAATAAAAAAGAGGCGGTCTCAAAAATCTGAGACCGCCTCTTTTTATTAATTTTTTAAAAGATTAATAACCGCGAAGTGTAGCTCCTGCATTGGGTATGAGGATGGAAGTAAGGATCAATGCGATCACAAAAGATGCAAGGATCATTGTCACTAAACTAGCAATAAAATACCCGGTAACCTGTTCTTGAGGTGTTTTCTTTAATTTGGGTAGACCGATGTATAATAAGTAAAGACCATAAATACCAGCCAATGCACCAATGATTGCAAGCGAAGGAAGCAAATTAAATATACCTCCAACCCAGCCAGCGGTATAAGAATATGCTGCCAATTGAAAGGATCTTCCGAAATTTTTCTCTGATTTAAATGTAGGCGCTAACGCATCTACCACAAATGCCATTAGGAAAACACTGACAATGCCTGCAATCAATGCGATCAAGCCATACCTGATGCCTAATTCAGTTCCCTTGATCTTAAACCCAAAATATGATTTTCCAATAAATCCCCAACCAATAAAAGCTGCAATTGCTCCAACTGCTACCAGCGGAATAACGTAGGTAGTAAGAATTTTAGTAGTATCGGGTGTTTCATTATTGACAGCATCCCATTCTGTCTTTGGAGTGAGCAAGATATTTTTTGCCCTGTCAATTAAATTCATAATAAGTTGGTTGATTTGGTTTTACCTACTCGTAAGGCTTTTCGGTATTCGCCCCTGTTTTTAGAGGTTCAGGTCTCCCCGGTTTTTAATTATAAAACTAATATAGGCACTTTTTGTAAAAACAAAACAGGCAGGACGTAAATTTTTTTAAACTGATTAGTAACAATGATCAGAGAATGTAGGGAGTGGGCAGCGGCACAGGGGTAATAAGTAGGTAGAAACCCGGAAAAGGGAGGCAGGAAAGAATTGAAAAAATTGATGATAGGGTACCAGCAATTAAGTGGTTTTTCACCCAGGATACTGAATTTTAGCAATTTTCCTGCCTGTCTGCCAGCGGCAGGCCTGTTACGGGTTCTTAGTTATGACAATTAAAAGAGCTCAGTGTTGGAAGTTAACTAGTTAACATTAATACGAGCCTGAATCACTTGAAGATTTTTATGTTTCAGGCTTCCGGGTAACTATTTAACCAATAAACCAGATAAGCGGGGCAGAGAGTGTTTAATAAAATTTAACTAATAGAGAGTACCAATAGAGAACGGATTAGGTTTTACTTGTACCACTTAGCCATAAAGCAATGTGGTAGCAACCAGGGTATCAGATTTTATTAAGCTCTCCGCCGCTTACCGGGACGAAGTTGAATGATTTCGATAATTTATCTTATTTCAAAATTGCCAGCTGCGGTTTCGTCATCCCCGCAAAAAACACGGTACACATAAGTACCCCTTCCCAGGCCGGATATTTTATTGTGATCTTTTGCCTTCATTTTGTAATGCTGTACCAGCGAACCTTCAACATCAAATACAAAGAAGTCAATAGGCTTGCCTTCATTTTCTTTTGCTACCACATGCATGTCTCTTTTTACCACATCCGGGTAAATCTTTACAGAGCTGTTGTTGAGGGAAGCAAATGTTTTTGTTTTGGCCTTATTTTTTTTGGCTGGTTTAACTTCTTCCGGGTTACTGGCGGAAAGAACATACTTCTTTTTAAACGGCTCGCCATTCGCCAGTACAGGCTGTACAACCAGCATCCCGGCAGCAATGCCAAGCGCTAAAGCTGTTTTAAAATGTTGTTTGGTAAATAGTTTTTGCATAGTGATTCGGTTTTAGGGTGTTGTATGTATAAAGCGTTAATAGAATACAGGACATTTTAATTGCTTACTCCGGGGATCTCCTCCGCCAATCCTCCAGCCAAACCGCAGTATACTCGAGAAATAGGCATCGTTTTCTGTCGGGTCACCTCTTTCTGCAAACTCTTCATAAGGGCGGGTAGTGGGAAAGGAGTACGTGCCCCGGTAATATAACCGTCTTGCTTTTATCGCATCAGCAGCAGGCAGATTTTGGTCAAAATAGATCGGGTCAATATAATAATTCTGGCTTACATCATCGACGTAATCGGTAAATAATTTACGGTGTAAGATCTCAAAGCCGATGTAAGAATTTTCTTTGATGTAATATTTGAAGCCAACACCACCGACCACATTTTTTTGTGTCAGTTTGTAAGGCTTGCTATCTGGATATTCTGCAAAACCCTGCCCTTCCAATCGCAGTGGAGCTGTTTTGACCCAGCTGCCATCCACGTCTTTTACTTCGGGGTTGAAATGATAAATACCGACGCCTGCTAAAAAATAAGGCCTCAGCTTTCCCTTTAATCCATCATATCGTTCAAGAAAAAAAGTTGGGTAGATCTCTACAGCAGCATACACTTCACTGATCTTTGATTTAAAATGCAGGTTCCTGTATTTACGGTCTTCTTCTGCGCCTCCTTTAGCCGGCGCTTGCGAATCATCTCCTTCCAGGTAGCCAAGGTTGCCTGCTAAGCGGATACCGATAAATTCAGTGGGATAATAATTGAGGTACAGGCCTTTGCTTAATTTGGTCAGGGGAAAATCGAGATCTTTGACAAAGGTTTTTCCTTCACCGGCACTTCCGCCAAGGTCGCCCAGGAAAAACATAGGGCCGATACCTAAGCCTAATTCTAATTTGCCATTGGATGTGCTGATGGATTGTGATCTTGACTTCAGCGAATAGCACGCAAACAGGCAGATAAGTACGGATAGCCGCACCGTCGGTACATTTGTTCTCATGGGTATCAGATTTCTGGTTTTCTCTACTATTGGATTTCAGAACTAAAGTAGAGAAAGAAAAAAACAGTTGAAGAATGAATGACTGTTTTTTTTAATTATTCTGCCAACAAAAGCTTTTATACTTAGGGCTTCTACGAAATGGCCTGCTGAATTTAACGGTTAATGCTTACGGGGAGGGGTATGAAGCAGGTTGCCATACCATCTCTATATGCTCAATATTATCTTCCAGGTAGACATCACTGGTTTGTAGAAAACCAAGGGAGTTATAGAATTTCTGCAGGTAAAGTTGTGCCCCGATTCTGACCGGGATATTTCCAAATAAGCTTATTACCTGCTGTAAACTTCTTTCCATAAGTTCCCTACCAATACCGGTGCCTCTCGCAACCGGGGAAGTGACAACCCGTCCAATAGAGGGTTCTGCATACGATATTCCCGGTGGTACAAGCCGGGTATATGCTACCAGCTGATTGGCCTTCCAGCCCATATAATGATAGCAGGATTTATCTTTATTATCTGCATCCTGGTACACGCAATCCTGTTCGACTACAAACACTTCATTCCGTAATTGCAGGATGCTGTAAAGTTCCAGTGGGGACAGGTCATCAAATTTTTTTAAGGTCCAGTTCATTTGGCAGCGGCTTAATAATTGTATTTATCCTTCCACAAGTTTTTCAGAAATTTTCTCAGCTCTTCTTCCCGGGTATTTTTCCCCGGTTTATAAAAGGGTTGGCCTGCTATTTCTTTGGGGAGGTATTCCTGAGGTGAAAAATTATTCTCATAGCTATGTGAATACTCATAATTCTTACCATAGTCTAAATTCTTCATCAGTTTGGTAGGAGCATTGCGGATATGCAGGGGCACAGGTAAATCGCCATATTTTTTAACGGCAGCCATTGCTTCGCCGATCGCCATTACTGCAGCATTACTCTTGGGAGAGGCAGCGAGATAGGTAACACACTGCGAAAGAATGATATTGGCTTCCGGGTACCCGATCTTATTCACGGCATCAAAACTTGCATTAGCCATGACCAATGCTGTCGGGTTGGCATTACCGATATCCTCACTGGCAAGTATAACTAATCTGCGGGCAATGAATTTT
This sequence comes from Bacteroidota bacterium, assembly GCA_034408705.1. GTDB lineage: Bacteria > Bacteroidota > Bacteroidia > Chitinophagales > Chitinophagaceae > JJ008. Next base: position 12,938 of record JAWXCO010000205.1, on the reverse strand, counting down.
ACATCTTCCCCGCCTTCGATCATACGGGCCAGCCAGTAAACAGCGGCGTTCGGGTCGCTGCCGCGTATGGATTTGATAAAGGCAGAAATGATATCGTAATGCTGCTCCCCGTTTTTATCATACAGAGCTATTCTTTTTTGCGCCACCTGCATCACATATTCATCAGTAATAATGACTTTCTCCTCAGATGTATTGCAAACGATCTCCAGTAAGTTCAGGAGTTTTCGGCCATCACCACCACATATATTGAGTAATGCCGATGTTTCTTTCAGTTCAATTTTCTTTTGCTGCAGGTATTCATCTTTTTCAATTGCTGTTGCTATCAATTTCACAAGATCTTTTTCCTCAAGAGATTTCAACACATAGACCTGGCAGCGGCTGAGCAAGGCACTGTTCACTTCAAAGGATGGATTTTCTGTAGTGGCTCCGATCAGGGTAATGATCCCTTTTTCAACGGCCCCCAGTAAGGCATCCTGTTGTCCTTTATTAAAGCGGTGTATCTCATCGATAAATAAAACAGATCCGGGTTTTGTTTTGGCCTGTTCAATTACTTCCCGCACATCTTTTACTCCGGCACTGATAGCACTCAGCTGAAAGAAAGGTGAGTTCAGTGTATGCGCAATAATATTGGCAATGGTTGTTTTACCCGTACCGGGAGGTCCCCAAAAGATCATGGAAGGAACTTTGCCCTGTTCAATTGCATTTCGCAATATGCTTCCCTTTCCCACAAGGTGATCCTGCCCCAGCAATTCATCCAGTGTATGGGGGCGAATCCGTTCAGCCAGCGGCACCAGTGCATTCATAGATTCAAAGTAACTAAAAAGCATCCGGCAAATACGGATGCGACCGGAAATTATTCTAAAAAGGATTAGTTGACATTGGCTGCCAGAAAGACGCCGATCTTATTAAAAGAGTCAGTCAGCGTTGCACCCACCCAACCATGGTTTTCTGCCGGATAGATCACATATTGGTGAATCGCCCCGGCATTCTGTAATTGTAAACGCAGCGTAGCCGATTGTGAAGGCGAAACCAATACATCAACTCCGCCATGTAAGATGATCGTTGGAGAACTTTGGGCATTGATGAAACTAAGCGGGCTTGATTGCTGGTAAAGTGCAGGGTTGGCTGCAGGAGTTACTCCCATTACTGCAACAATAGCGCTGGGTGGCGCAAGCGGCGAAGCGGGATTGTTATACATATCCACAAGGTCAGTTGGCCCGAAAAAATCTACGACCGCTTTAATTTTAACCGGGGTTGCATATTTATAAGCGTGCAATAAGGCAAGATGTGCTCCGGCGCTAGTGCCCAGCAACACGTATTTGTCTGAAATTTTGTACTCAATCCTTTTACTGTAAATAAAATCAATAGCGGCTTTCACATCATTTTCCTGGGCAGGAAAGAAGTTAATGACACCTGTAGCCAACCTGTAATTGATATTAAAAATGGCATAGTCCGGGAGACGGCGTTTGAGGGTGTCAACATAGGCATTGAAATCAGCTTTATCACCTGTACTCCAGCCACCTCCATGAATCAGCACCATTACTTTGGTGGTGCTGGCTGAACGACCCGCGGGTAAATAAATATCCATCTTCTGTGAAGCATCTGCGCCGTATGCCGTATTTAATAATGTTTGCTCCGGTATAGTAATATTGCCAGGATCATTTTCTTTTTGGCAGGAAGCGATAAAAAAAGATAAGACAAGGAACTGCAACAAGTTTTTCATACTGGAAATTTTTGGGGAAATTACTAAAAAGAAGGGAGCTGGTTCATACCTGTCACCAAATTTTAACAGGAAAAATAAACAACTTATCCTGTTTACCTGATATTCAAATACTCCTTTTTATCGATCTCGCTGAAGGGATATTTTGTCATCAACTCAAGAAACGCAGGAACCTCTCTTATAGCTGCAAGGTATTTATCAGTGGGGATTTTGTCATATTTGGAGCGGGCAGTTAGTTTATCATTTTGTTTTTTAAGTGTAGTAAGCATTTGGCGCAGGTGTTGCAGCGCCATTGCAGTATCATTGATGCTGCAGGAGTAGCGGGCATACTGCCAGTAATATTCGATATCACATTCGTTTCGGGTAGATTGATCTGCCTTAGACCAGGCAGCAGGAATATCAAGCCCTGCTTTGAAAAATTCGCCACATTCCTGTGGAAAATGAAGCGAATCGGCAAGTGCGGTAACAACAAAAAACATTTCTGACATGAAGTAATCTGGTGTTTTTTTAAACGCTTTGACAGTTTTGGAAAAATAGAAAAGGGCGCTATCCCGCTTACCGGTCTCATGATAAAAATTGGCGAGATAGGTTGCAGCCGATACAGAAGCAGGATCAAGGCGGAAAGCCCGGTGATAATAAGCGGCCGCTTTGTCCGGTTCCCCTTTATTGAAATAGATGTTGGCCATCGTAAAATTGAAAGGCTCAAAATCAGAATCAATGCGCAAGACACGCTGATAATAATATAAAGCAGTATCTGCTGATTTTGGGCTGAGGGAGTTTTGATAAAAATTACCCAGCTTGACCAAGGGGTAAATAAAGCTGGTATCCGCGGCAACTGCTTTTAGAAAACATTGTCTTGCTTCTTTTGTCTTTCCTGCCAGCGAATAGAAATCTCCCATTTTGCATAATACAACAGGCCCAAAATTTTTGTCAACATCTACCGCCAATGTATAGCTGGATACAGCATGGGTATAGTGGTTTTTAATAGCCGAGTCCAGCTTTTCTTCTACTTTATCTTTATTTATGGAAGATAAAAGGATATCCACTGCATCCCTTATGAGTAATATATGGAGATCCCCTATGGCAGTATAGAGACGTGCATTCGTACTATCTTTTTGGGCTGCATTTACTAAATCTTTCAATAACTCTTTTCTATTTTCAGTTGATTTAGTAATGATAATAGAGCCAGTCTCTTTAAAGTCTTTGGTGTAGCTGGCCGGCCAAAGAGTAGGAACAGGATAGTTGATTTTCCATTTCTTATTCTCCCTGAATGATCGTTTATACCTGTCAATCAAAGAGCGTAAAATCCATTTGTAGGAATTGGATGTATCTTTTTTATTACTGTTCATAATGGCGGACAAAACAATGTCTACAGCAGTGCCATTATAAAGCTCCTTATCTGTAAGGCTCATAGCATGGGAATAAGGGAAAATATAACTACTATTAGGTTGCACTTTTTTATTGATTGTCACCTGAATAAGGCTGTCGGGAATACCCATGGTCAGCAAGAGGCTGCTGTATAAGCCGGTCAAAAGACCATCTTTATCGGGGAAGCGGCTTTGAAATGGATAGGAATAATAGGTTTTCTTTATATGGTTGGTTGCATCTTTTTCTGTCATCCCGGTGGTAGCACGGACAAAGAATATTTCTGCTTCTTCCTGTTTCCCTGCTGCAGCTGCTACTAAACCCCGTAATCTAAAGTGATTATTAAAGTCAGCTGTACTGACATATTTTTTTATCCGGTCTTCGGCATCTGTAAACCTTTTTTTCAGTAATAAATAGGTGGTCAACTGGTCAATAAAATAGGTTTTACGGTAGTCATATAATCCCAGCGCAAGACATTTATCGTAATAATATATCGCACTGTCTGTATTTTTAATACCCGCATATAAATCCGCTATAGTGCGGTACTGTTTATTGTACTGGATAGGATCTAACGAAGCCGCCCGCTGGTAATATTTACTACAGGAATCCACATCTGTCTTTACCTCACTTCCGTAATATATAACACCGAGATTATAGTTAACATAAGCAAGATCAGGGTTCAGTCGCAGCGCCTGGTAATAATATTTTTTTGCCATACTGTCACCGTCTTTTCCTGTCCAGCTGTTTTTATAATAATTCCCGATCGTATTATACAAGTCAGGATCTGCAGGTCGGGCGGCGATTGCTTTTTTAAATAATATATCGAGGCTGTCTTTATACCCAATTTCACCATAGAAATTGGCCAGAAAAATAATATTATCTGCATTGAGAGTATCGGCCTGGTAGGCCTTTTTATACCAGTTGGTAGCTTTCGCAGTGTCTTTATTATAAGTAAGGTAAATATCCCCGGTGGCGGCATACGCATGCGAGTATTTAGGGTTTCTCTTTGTACAGCGTTCCAGAAAATAAAGACTACTGTCAAGATAGCGATCTTCACCATCCATTTGATATTTCACGCTATACAGCTCTGCTATTTTTTTATAGGCAAACCCAACGGATGAATCGCATTCAATGGCTTTTTGCAGGTATCCAAAAGCCAGGGCTGCATAACTTTCCTCCACGTCAAGCGAATCCCTGTAGAGACTTCCAAGGTTGGCGTTTGCCAATACATTGCAGGGATCAATGGCCAATGCTTTTGCATAATACTTTTTGGCAGAATCTGGTTCCTTCATATTATGATAAATACTACCGATATTCTGCCAGCCGTTTGCAAACAGCGTATCCAGCTCAACTGCTTTTTTATATTGCTCTATGGCCAGTGGTTCATTATTCTTGGAGGAATAATAATTCCCCAACCCATTTACCGGGTAAGCCCAGCGTGGTGCCCGCCGGACAGCCTGTTGAAAATAATAAACAGCGGAATCATTCTTTAATTCCCGGAGCAAACTGCCCATCAGGTAAAAGTTATACGCAGCAGTGGTATCCTTATTAATGGCCATCCTGCAGAAACGAAGGGCCTCATTTATATCCGTTACGTTCTCATCATTTTTCTCATTCACTGCCTGGGCTTTTAGAAAATAATACTTGGCATATACCGGTTCGAGCAGCTCTGGCTCATTCTTCAGCATCCGGATGGCTTTCTCCGTCATTTCAGCCGCTACATCAAATCCCGTAATGGCCAGTGCTTTCATTTTGGTAACCTGTTCTGCCACGCCCGGGGGAAGTTGCACTGAATCTGTTGTGTTCTTATCATTGCCGGCCAGAGAGGAATTATCTTTTTTTGTTTTTTTGTATTGCTCTTCCAGTGTATTGACATAGGTAATTCCCTTACCGTTCAGGAATAGATTTATTTTTTGCTGTCCAAAATTGATGAATTCAGCAGCCAGCGTGTATTTGGCCTCTTCGGTAATATCATTTCCGGGCCATTTTTTTTCCATCCGCGTATAGAAATCTTCTGCCGAGTTCTTTCCTGTCAATGCTCCATCCTTTTGTGCATCGATAAACTTATTATAGAGTGCTATTAATGCCGTATCGTTATTTTCTGCAGCACCTTTTGTGCCCTGCTTTTTTTTCGCTACATCAAATAAATTATCATTACCTGTCAGTTTGCGGAGATTTTTCGAGGCCAGCCACGCATGATAGGTACTGCTATCGACCACGGCAATTGTTTCGAGGTCCTTTTCCTGGCAACAGAAATAGGGAACCTGGTCTGTCTTAAATATCGATTTGGCATCCCGTTTTACCCGGTTCTTCACAAAGCTGGAAATCTCGCTGAGCGAAACAACTCCATCATTATCAGCAGCATCTCCTTCTTTATCAGCCAGGCCGCTGAGTCCGTCAATAAGATACCAGGTAAATAATCCATGACCATTACCTATCTGCGGACTTTCTATGGATACCTGCCCTGCACCGGTGGAAAGCATGATGATCTCTCCTTGCCTTTGCTCAGCGATAGCCTGTACATATGTGGCAAAATTCTTTTGTCCTTCCTCACCACCAGGTAATTCGTTGGTACGGCAGGCATCCACGATCAGTAATACTTCCACTCCTTTCGCCGTGAGCGGTTTTATAAAAAGTGTTTTTACTGAATGCATATTGATATTACCTGTACCGAGGTAATTATTATCATCCTGGCTCGGGGCGCAATCATAAGGAAGAAAGAAATAGTTGTCCACATTCATGGCATCACCATGACCGGAGAAAAAGATATAGAGTCGGTCACCAGGTTTCAGTGCCTTTCTTTTGAGCCATCCATAAGCTTTTACATTAAAGCTGGCCGCTTTAGCACTGTCATTGATCAGGATAAATATATTTTCCTTTTTCGTATTGCCTCCGGCCGGCGTTTGTAAAAAATCACGGAACAATAAAGCATCCTTATCAGCATACTTCAGGGGTTGTATGCCCGGGTAATTTGACACACCCACAATAATAGCATAGGTATCTCCTTTAACCGGGTTGGTTGTTTGATTGCCTTTGGCTACGATGACGCCTTTTGTATTGGGGGTATCCTGCGCCTTTACAAATTGTAAGGAAAGCAGGCACAGAACCATTAACGCGAGATTCTTATAGTAATTATGAAGCATGGGTGGTGGATAAATATATTAAGATAATGTGTTTAAGTCTACTTTCAAAACCTTGATGGGAAATAGCCGGAATATTGCAACGTGACCTGGTTAAACAACCAGTAATATACCTGTTACCCGCAATTTTATTTAGTTGGAAAAGCATACATTGGGGACATGAAAAAATTATTGTTTCCCTTGTTTTTTTTTGTAGCAATCAACAGTCTTTTGGCACAAGGGGAAAAATATGCGATCGTCTTTTCCCGGCTGCCTTCGGTTACCGGTGTGGAGAAGCTAATTGCCCGGAATAACCTGGGGATTGTCAGGAAGGGATTAGTTCTGCAACAGTTTAAAGAAACCAATATATTAGTTGATACGACGGGTTATACAAAAGAGAGTTTTTTTCGTCAGCTTGAGAGTGTTACTAATCGGGTTTTGAAAGGGGATTTTGTTTTTCTCTATTTTGATCTTCCCCTGGATATTGAGCCAGGCCCGGATGCCGAATTAAAATTAGTGCTGGATATAAAAAGGCCTGCCGAATTTGTACGGGCCAGTGAGTTGCAAAATGCCCTTGATAAAGTGTCAAGAAAAATTAACGAACCGGCCTTGTTCTTTGCCTTGTTTGATGCCGACTCACCCTCAGCCGACTCATTGCGCAATTTTAAAAAATTTTCTCTTACATCTGGTATTAACACAAACTATGTGTTTTCCACTTCGCCCGGTGAGAAAAGATATATCGGGAACTACGCCAGTGTATTTGCAGGTGCTGTCGTAACAGCCATGACACAAATTTCAGATTACAATACTTCCTACCGGGGTCTTTTCAATAACATAAAGAATGCTGTTCTATTAGCTACTACCAAACAGAATCCTCAGTTTGCAGGAGCTGGCATTAATATGTTATTGTTCAACGGGAAGTATATCCGGTACCTACCCCATTTCAACATTACTGGAAAAAATAGTGCGACCGAAGTCATCATCAATGCCGGAACTAAAACCAATTTATTAACCGGTACAAAAGTGCGTTTTTATAAATCCTTTTCTGACACTACTGGCCAAACTTACATGGAGGGAAAAGTGATAGAATTGTCAGATAACAGGGCAACGGTGAAGCTTGACCAGCCCCTTTTTGACGCTCCGGATAAGATATGGGCCTATATCTACGAGATTCCGGTAGGGGATAGAAATTTTTCAATCAGCCTGAATGATTCATATGGAGGAGGCAGCAAAAACAGCAAGTTGTTCCAGCAGGTGATGACAGCGTTGAAAACCAAAAGCTATTTATACAGCAATTTTGTACGAAAGGGTGGAGATCTTCAGATCAGCAATATAACAAAGCTAAACGGCGACAGCCTGGAATTGACGCTGGTAAATCCCAATTCGGGTCAAATTAGTGCGATTATCAAAGTAGAGAACAGTAATGAGCTTCAACCAATGGTTGATTTTTGTGAGCAACTGGCGAAGTATGAGTATTTATCACAATTGAGCAATAGTATTTCAGGCTTAGAGGTAGAAATCGACATGACCGATAAACAGGAAAATGCATTAAAAGAAAAAGAAAATGGATTTAATATCCTGTATGATGGCGATGAAGTAGTATTAACTATAAAAAACTCAAATAAGCAACGGCTTTACTATGCGCTGATTGATTTAACACAGGATAAGAACTTTGCTATTCTTGGTAGCGAAGGGGACGATCCAGCAGACTATTCTATTAATCCGGAAACCACACAAAAAATACCAATCGGCATTACTCCTCCGTTTGGAAAAGAACGGGTTAAAGTACTGACCAGCCTGTACCCAATTGATCTTTCACTTTTCAGGCCTGCGAATTATTATTCACGAGGCCAAATCGTCAAATTTCAGGATATTAATATACAGGATTGTGATTTTGAAGCGAGGAGCAGACTCTATGATAGAAAAGCAAGAGCGGGCGAGAGAATCATTATTGTTCCAGAAATATCCAGCCGGCAAACTGTTGCGGGGAAAGTATTTACTGTTAAAAATCCCTCCTCCGACCGGATCTATTTTAATTTGTTAAAGCAGAAGACCGATGGTACTTACCAGGTGATCTTTCCAAACCTCATTACACCGGAGGCCAATTGTTTTGTTGAATGTGAGAATTGTACAACTAAAAAAGAATTCACTTTTTTGGATAAAATAAATGATTATGACCAGCTGATCACTGTGTATGCAGACCGCCCTTTTAATCTTAGCAAACTGGCTTTGCCGGATAAACCTATCAACGACCTGCTAGTAGAGATTGTCCGGAATGGCCGCATCGCCGGTAGCCCGTTGAATAAGATTGGGATGGTCCAGGAGTTATATATTCCTGAAAAGACAACGGTATCCAGGGATGCAGAAAATGTGCTGATAAAATTAGTTACACCAAAGGTTTCTGTTGAACGCGGAGCAATCGTTTCGGCTATGGCAGAAAGCTATGATATTAATGGCTTTGCCCTATGCAAGGATAATAAGCCGGTGAAAACGCTGAAGATTAATGGTCAGCCTGTAAAATATGATCAGGAATTGAAATTTTTTGAAAATACCATTCGACTTTCAGATGGCATCAATAAGGTAGTCATAGAGGCAACGGATGAAGCAGGTTTTACGGCAACCCGGATATTGCAACTGGAGTTAAAAAATAAAACGGTGGTAGCTGCCGGAAAGGGAAAAAATTATTTTCTGGGTATTGGTATCGATACCTACAAGACCTGGCCGGTATTAAATAATGCTAAGAATGATGTTGTCGTATTTTCAAAATTGCTGGAAACGAAATTCGGCTTTGATAGTATTAATCTATTGCTGGATGGAGCAGCTACCCGAACGGGTATTATAAATCAAATAAGGAGGTTCCTGAAAATAGCCGGGCCCAATGATAATATCATTATCTATTTGTCAGGGCATGGTAATGAAGACCAGTTGGCAGACGGCGATTATTATTTTATCCCGCAGGAAGCCGATGCGGATGATGTGGCTTCAGCCGTGAAGTCAACTGATATTATGGACAACTTTAAGAAGATAAAGGCGAAACGTTGTTTGTTGATCGTGGATGCCTGCTACTCCGGGATGATCACAAATAGTGTCAACCCGACCAACCAGCCCATCACCAGTTCCGACGACAATCTTTCACCAGAAAATGCAAACTGTAAATGGATCATTACATCAGGTAGAGCAACAAAAGTGCTGGATGGGGATCCAGGAAAGAACAGTCCCTTTGCAAGCGTATTGATCAATTACCTCCGTGAGCATGATGATCTTCCCAGCCTGAAAATGTCAAAATTGATTGAATTTTTAAAGGATAAAGTGAATGCGTTAAACAAACTGCAGGAACCACTGGGTATCCCCATTGAAGGGCGGGGTGAGTGGATATTTACATTGCCGGAAAGGGGAAAGAAATAAAAAAGAGTTGGGGCAATGCCGGACAAAAAATCAGTAACTTTTATTTAGCTCAAAGTTCCTTTCATTTACAAGCATTGCGAACAGTTACTGCAGCGGGATGCTTTTTTTCTAAGACTGGATACCCTTTAAATAATTTTTTCAGACACGCTGCGAGATGTCAGACACGGCTGCTATACCCGGAAGAACTTTCCCTTCAAAATATTCCAGCAGTGCTCCGCCACCGGTAGAAACATAGCTGACTTTATCTGCAAAGCCGAATTGATTGACAGCCGCAACAGAATCACCACCACCAACAAGCGAGAAAGATCCCTTCGCTGTTGCTTCTGCTATGGCAACGGCAATAGCTTTTGTACCATGCTGAAACTTGGGCATTTCAAAAACACCCATCGGGCCATTCCACAGAATGGTCTTTGAATTACTGATGACATTCGAGAACTGTTCGCAGGCCTTGCTGCCAATATCCAGTCCCATCCAGCCATCTGGAATATCATTGCTCGGTGCCACCGAAGTTTGGGCATCTGCCGCAAACTTATCTGCAATAACGGAATCCGAAGGCAGGTGAATACAAACACTTTTTTCTTCTGCCATTTTCAGAATATCCAGCGCTGTTTGGAGACGATCTTCTTCGCATAAAGAGTTGCCGATCTTACCACCACTGGCTTTCATAAATGTATAAGCCATGCCACCCCCAATGATGATATCGGTGGCCCGGTCCAGCAGGTTTTCAATGATGAGGATTTTATCACTGACTTTGGCGCCTCCAATGATTGCAACAAAAGGTTTATCAGCTTTGTGCAATACTTTTTCAGCACTGGCCATTTCGCTTTCCATCAATAATCCAAATAGCCTTTTATCAGCAGGGAAAAACTTTGCGATCACTGCTGTAGATGCATGGGCCCGGTGAGCAGTACCAAAAGCATCGTTGACCCAAACATCACCCAGCTTCGCCAATTTCCCGGCGAAAGCTTCATCTCCTTTTTCTTCTTCCTTATGAAAACGCAGGTTCTCAAGTAATAAAACTTCACCAGGACGCATCATACTGGCCGTGAGGTAAGCCTGTTCGCCTACACAATCGTTGGCAAATAATACGGTTGTTCCGCCCAATAACCCGCTCAGGTGTTTGATCAGGTGTTTCAGGGAATATTTATCAGCAGGTCCGTCTTTGGGTCTTCCAAAATGGCTCATTAAAATAACCATACCTCCATCACCGATAATTTTCCGGATGGTTGGAATAGCGGCTTTCATCCGGGTATCATCCGTTATTTCAAGTTTGGCATTCAGGGGCACATTAAAATCAACCCTGACCAATGCTTTCTGTCCTTTAAAATTATACCCTGCAAATTTTGACATGATTTTTTGTTTAAAATGAGCAACTATTGATGAATCTTTTTTTGCATTTGGGCTTCCTGGAATAAAATATGCCCTGCAACTGTTGCCATCACTTCATCTGTTACATCTTTTCCACCTTTCATATTCGTGCGGATACTTTCAAGGGTGTATTTAGGGCCGAACGGGAAGCCCCACCAACCGAACAAGACAGAAATAAGTAGAAATGGCCATGCCTTTGTTCTTGCACTTTTGTTTCCCCGAACCAGGTACACACCAGACGTGCGTTTAAAAGTTACCAGGATAAGAGAAATGACATAAGGATAATAAATAAACCGGCCCCCTTTCATTACTTCGGTTTGCAGGTTGTCTGGAGACAGGCCATTAATATTTTTAATCTTCATAAGGGCATCGTTAAATAAAAATTTCAGAACAAACAGATGTCTCCATTTTATTGTTCCGGAAAAGAATATAGCACCCGGTTATTTGCTGATCAGTTTGGCAAAAAAGTTCACGGTTCTTACTAACTGGCTAACATAACTCATTTCATTATCGTACCAGCTGACAGTTTTTACCAGTTGCTTATCACCTACGGTCATTACTTTGGTTTGCGTAGCATCAAACAAAGAACCAAAGTGGATGCCGATAATGTCACTGCTTACAATTTCATCTTCCGTATAGCCAAAGCTTTCGTTGGCCGCCGCCTTCATGTCTGCATTGATCTGTTCAACCGTAACAGCCGTATTGAGGATTGTGGTTAGTTCTGTGAGTGAGCCGGTAATGATGGGCACCCGTTGTGCGCTACCATCCAATTTGCCTTTTAATTCAGGCAGCACAAGGCCAATCGCTTTGGCAGCACCAGTCGTATTGGGTACAATATTAGCTGCTGCAGCCCGGGCCCGTCGCAGATCACCTTTTGGATGTGGCGCATCCAGGGTGTTCTGGTCGTTAGTATAGGCATGGATCGTTGTCATAATACCTGTTGCGATGCCGTACTTATCATTTAGCACTTTGGCCATCGGGGCCAGGCAATTGGTTGTGCAGGAAGCACAGGAGATAATTGTTTCGCTGCCATCCAGTATATTATGGTTTACATTAAACACTACTGTCTTCAAATCGCCGGTGGCGGGAGCTGAGATCACTACTCTTTTGGCACCTGCGGTAAGGTGAGCGGCTGCTTTGTCTTTATCAGTAAAGAAACCGGTGCTTTCGATCACCACATCCACATCATGGCTTCCCCAGGGAATTTGTGCCGGATCTTTTTGTGCATATATTTTTACTACATCACCATTCACAGTGATAGAATCTTCACCGGATTTTACATCGGCATCAAAACGGCCCTGGGCACTGTCGTATTTTAGTAAGTGAGCCAGTACCTTAGGACTGGTCAGGTCATTAATAGCCACTACATCAATTCCTTCCATTTTATAAATCTGGCGGTAGACAAGGCGGCCGATACGACCAAAGCCATTAATGGCGACTTTAACTGTACTCATAACTGGTTATAATTTTTATTGATTAGTGATTGTTACCGGCCAGCCCTGGCTAGCTCCGGCGAACAAGGGTGCGAAGGTACTAAAACCGGCTGTGTTTAACTGTATCAGATTTGATCAAAACAGCTATGGCAGGACGACCGTGAAAAACCAGCCTCCGAAGGAGCGTAAGTTGTGTAAAGCAACAAGCCGCTGCTGTGAGATGAAAAACAAAAACATTTGGTCAAAAACTGCTGCAAACCTATCTTTGCCGTCCCTTAAAAAGCATGAATGCAAAGAACGGCCCTGGCCCTCGAAGCTTCATCGGAGACGGCCCGTTCGTCTAAGGGTTAGGACACCACCCTTTCACGGTGGTGATACGAGTTCGAATCTCGTACGGGCTACAGGCCCTCAGCAAAGCTGGGGGCTTTTTTTGTGCGCCATGCATGCCACAGTTCTTTAAGGTTAAAGTCCTAAACGGGCCATCTAACGGGAACCGTTAGTCCAAAGCAAGGGTGTTTACTGCGAAGT